>JAEEMP010000079.1 GCA_016283275.1 Lachnospiraceae bacterium | reverse complement strand
CTAAGGCTTACCTCGTTAACACAGGTTGGAACGGCACAGGCAAGAGAATCACCATTAAGGATACCCGTGGTATTATCGACGCTATCTTAAACGGTGCTATCAAGAGTGCTCCCACAAAGAAGATTCCTTACTTCAACTTCGAGGTTCCCACAGAACTTCCCGGTGTTGATACAAAGATTCTTGATCCCAGAGATACCTACGCTGATGCTTCCGAATGGGATGCAAAGGCAAAGGATCTTGCAGCAAGATTCAACAAGAACTTCAAGAAGTATGAGACCAACGAAGCCGGCAAGGCTCTTGTTGCAGCAGGCCCTCAGTTATAATCAAGGGACTAAGTACAAATTTGATTTGCACCTGCGCAATCTGCGCAGGTGCATTTGAATTTATGGGAAAGATATGAAGACTATTTGGAAAATACTTATAGGAATACTGGCAGTACTGGGAATATTGTTTTTGGTTTTCATGTTTCTGCCGGATGACGAAGAAGATTATGATGTTGCGTACGATACCCCTTCCACGGAGGCAAGTGTTAATGTAAGGCCGGAAGGCAAAGTTGAGAGTGAAGGTGCCGGGAGCCTCTCCGCAAGCGAGATAAAACCTGTGGATGTAAATACGGGTGCCGAGTCGGCAACGATCATGATATATATGAACGGTTCCGACCTTGAGGCGGAATCGGGCGAAGCCACCGATGATATAAGTGAAATGCTCAGATCGGGCATCGGAGATAAGGTTAATGTCGTGATACAGACCATGGGTACAAAGAAATGGATGGATTACGGTATTTCCTCATCTACCGCTCAAAGATACATAATAAAGAACAAAAAGCTTGAACTGGTGGAAGACAAACTCGGACAGCTTGACAGTACAGCTTCGGACACCTTATCGGATTTTATTTCATTTTCAAAGAATAATTACCCGGCCGACAGATTTATGCTCATATTCTGGAACCACGGCGGAGGCCCCGTTTACGGCTTCGGTTACGATCAGTTTCAGGATGAGAACGCAAGCCTTACCGTTGCCGAGATAAAGAGCGCTCTTTCAAAAAACGGGGACATAAAATTTGATATAATAGGTATGGATTGTTGTATCATGTCCACAATAGAAACCGCATATGTGCTCGGTAAGTATTGTGATTATACGATCCTTTCGGAAGATTTTGAGTCGGGACTCGGTTGGGAATATACCACATGGATGAAACTTTTTGAAGAGTATCCCGGCATATCTTCGCCGTTACTGGGTAAAAGTATAGTAGACAGTATGATCAAAGCCAATGAGACGCTGGAAGAGGGAGATACGGCGACACTTGCGCTTATTAAGTCTGAAATAACCGATGCGCTTTTTGATGCATGGATAAACTTTGCATACGATCATGAAAAAGAACTCCTTGGCACCAATTACAGCAAGTCGCATAAAGCCAGAGGACGTTCCGACTGGATCTTTTCACTCTGGGATGATGATGAAAGTGACGTAACTCTTTCGGAATATAATATTTCGGATGTTCTTGCTTTGGTGGAAAGTACGGGCGGAAATGATGACACAAGCGAGAAGCTGTCCGCTGCGCTTAAGGCTGCGATCGCTTATTACGGCCGTACCGACGATGCAAGCGAACTTACAGGAATGTCGGTTACGCTCCCTTACGGTGACGATGAATATTACAATGACCTTAGGGATGTTTTTTCGGATTGCGATATAGACAGCGGTTATATCGAATGGCTTTCCAAATTTGTGGATGCCGAAGGCAGCGACAGCTACTATGATTACGATGATTTCGAAGATTCATGGAGCGGCTGGGGCAGTTATTACGATGAATACGAATATGACTGTGATGATGAATACTATACAGAAGAGTGGCAGTATGATTACGAAGAACAGTTATGGTATTTTTATGATGAAGACGGGCTCTATCTTTATGATGAAGAAGAGAATATAATGTATTACTACGACGATACGGAAGACGAGTATTACTACTACGATGAGCATAACGATGAGTGGTATCTTTGCGAATAAGGGTATTTCTTAAGGGGAGGAATGATAAATGTATTTTGCGGATTGGCTTAATGGGGTTACGCCTGCGGCCGCAATCATCATATCAATAGCTACAATGCTGTTGGCAGGCTTTTTAATGACCAGGATTACCAAGTTGTTAAGACTGCCCAATGTAACAGCTTATATTCTTGCGGGTATCTTGATAGGCCCGTTCTGTTTGAATGCGATTCCGACGCACGTAGTTAAGGGGATGGATTTCCTTCAGGATATCGCGCTTGCTTTTATTGCATTCAGTACAGGTGAATTTTTTAAAATTTCGGAGCTTAAAAAAAGCGGGCTCAAAGTTATAGCCATAACGTTATTTGAGGCGGTCCTGGCTTCGTTTTTGATCTTTTTGCTGACATTCTATGTGCTTCATTTAAATTTCCAGTTTTCGATAGTATTATCCGCTCTTGCGGCAGCTACCGCACCGGCATCCACAATGATGACCATTAGGCAGACCGGAGCAAAAGGCGATTTTGTGAATACGCTTTTGCAGGTTGTGGCTTTGGATAATATCGTTGCACTTGTGGCATACAGCATAGCGATCTCGCTTGCAGTTGCATCCACGACCGGAAGAGCATTTGAGGCATCTTCGATCGTAAAGCCGATCTTGGAGAACCTTGGCGTTTTCGCTTTGGGTGCATTATTGGGTTTCTTTATGAAACTTATGATCCAGGAAAAGAGGTCCAACGACAACCGATTGATCATAGCGATCGCGATTATTTTCGTTTTTTGCGGTATATGTGCGCTTCTTGACATTTCACCGTTACTTGGCTGTATGTCAATAGGAACGGTTTACATAAATGCGACGGGAGACGATAAATTATTTAAACAGCTTAACTATTTCAGCCCGCCGATCCTGTTGCTTTTCTTTGTTCGATCCGGTATTTCCTTTAATTTAAAGGCCCTTGTCTCCACAAGCGGGACAGTAGGAACGGTACCGTTAATGGTTGTCGGTGTATCGTATTTTGTGGTAAGGATATTGGGAAAATACGGCGGAGCGTTCTTTGGCTGTCTGATAACCGGAAAAGATAAACTTGTAAGAAATTATTTAGGTCTTGCCCTTATTCCGCAGGCAGGTGTTGCGATAGGTCTTGCAGCCCTCGGAGCAAGAACTCTCGGCGGAGACATGGGAAGTTCGCTTGAGACCATAATACTTGCGTCAAGCGTTCTTTACGAACTTATCGGTCCCGCATGTGCAAAGCTTTCACTGTATCTTTCACATTCATATTCGGATAAGCTTGAAGACATCGTGGATGTACCCGAGACCGACAACACGGGGCAGAAGAAGAGTGAAGTTGAATTATTGATCGAACGTATAAGTAAGATCCAGGAAGAGATACCGAACCACGAAGAGTCGGATGAAGAGGCAGCATTTACCACCGCTGCGGAAGAACAGGAAAGGCTGGATGCGCTTTCACAGTTTCGCGGAGGGGTATACAGAAGAAGAGGAGGAAGGTTATGATATTTACAGTTGGGGATCCCATAGCATTTTGCCTGGGAAAATGGTCATCGCAGATCAATATGGCATCGATACTTTTCAGGGTGTCATTGTCAATACTTCTTGCAGCGATAATAGGCTGGGAGAGAGCAAGTAAGCGTCATTCGGCAGGTTTTCGTACATTTATACTTGTGACCCTTGCTTCAACAACAGCCATGATGCTCGATATTTTTATGATAGAGACTTACGGTACGGGATTATGGCTTTTATCGGCAGCAACGGTCATTGCCGCAGCTACGGTAAGTGTCAATTCCATCCTGTTCAGTTCAAGGAGCCAGATAAGAGGTCTTACGACCGCGGCAGGTCTTTGGGCATCATGTATTCTGGGCCTTACGGTCGGAGCGGGATACTATACCGTAACGCTTGCTGTTTTCATAGCACTTTTGATAAGCCTTTCTCTCTTCCCGAGAGTTGAAGGATATCTAAAGAACCGTTCCAATCACTTTGAGATCCACCTTGAGCTTACCAAGAGCAGCTATCTTCGTGATTTTGTGACCACGATAAGAAAACTCGGAATGACCGTCGACGATATCGAGAGCAATACCGCGTACTTAAATTCCGGTTTGAGCGTATACACGGTCGCTTTCTCGATAAACAGCAAAGAACTTAAAAAGTACAAGACCCATGGTGAGATCATCGAGGCACTTCAGACTCTCGATTATGTATATCATGTGGAAGAGATGCAAAGATAATCGGTTTTTTTGAAAAAAAAAGAACCGGATTTGAGACAACAATATGAAATATGATTTAGCCCCTGAGTTATCAAAACTTTCAATAAGAAGATCGCCGTCAAATATTTACGTTTATCCTTTTGTAAATATGCTGTTCGGTAATCCGAGATTTAAATCTGACGACAGTGTCATTGTTAAAAAACTGAAGATTAAAAGTTTTGACGATCATAAGCTTAATAATTTCATTATAGAGCCTAAGGATGCAAAAGAAAAACTTCCGTGCATCGTGTTTTTTCACGGGGGAGGATTCCTTCTTAAAGCCGCAAGATCCCACTGTGAGATCGCGAAAGAGTATGCAAAAACGGCACATTGCAAGGTGGTTTTTGCCGATTACAGGCTTATGCCGAAGTACAGGTTTCCTTTTGCCCTTAAGGACGGCTATCATCTTTATAATCATATTCTTAAGAATGCCGACAAGTTAAATATCGATAAGGATAAGATAATACTGGTGGGCGACAGCGCGGGAGCAAATATTGCCATATCGATAACGCTTAAGATGATCAAAGAGTGCGTTCTTTTACCGAAGGGTGAGATACTTATATACCCTGTTACCGACAGGCGTATGCAGTATGGATCGATGAAGAGATATACCGACACACCTGTGTGGGATTCAAAGGTAAATGAGATATTCTGGAGGGAGTATTTAAAGTTTGCTTCACCGAACGATATGAAATATGCTTCACCGATGGAAGCGGAGACTTTTAAAGGATTTCCGGATACTTATATAGAGGTTGCGGAATTCGACTGTCTTCACGATGAGGGGATCGCGTTTGCGAAACGGCTTGAAAGCGAAGGTATTCCTGTTGTATATAATGAGATCAAGGGTACATGTCATGGCTTTGAGGCTGAGCCCGAAAGCAGTATCGTCAGGGATGCAATGAAAAGGCGGACAGAATGGATGAATGATCTGTTTACCCAAAAGATATATGATAATGAACCATGAAGGGAACGATGATCACAGATCGCTTATTTCGGAGTATAATAACGATATAAAACATACAAAGGGGAATAATTTAATGAAAAAAAGACATTTTCTTTTACTGATGGTCATATTGATGATCACGCTGTTAGCAGGATGCGGCGATCTTAATATGAAACACAAAAACGAAGATAAGACGACTACCACGGTCACTGCCCAGGGGTCAATGGCTCTTGCTAGATGTCCCAAGTTTGATATGAGCAGCTCCAATGGTATCAGAATGTATTTTAACGGTATCACACAGTTCTATGTATGGATATTGTACGGAGACGATCTAAAGCAGCATCTTGAAATGGAGCCGATCGCCGAAAGTTCAAATCTGACTGTATATGTCGTTCCCGAAGACGACTACCCGTATCATTATGTAATGGACCTTGAAGGGACCGATGATTCATATATCCTCTTCAGATCATGTGAAGGTCCCGACGCTAGCCGTACCTTAGCGACCGACTTTGACGGGATGCTTACATATAAAGTAAACAACACCGAGACGGTCCCCGATGTCAAAGGACTTAAGGTATTACGGGATTTTGAACATCCCGGATCGGATGATTTAAACGATCTCAAACCCGAAGATGTATCCGAAGGTGAGCCCGATGATGTATCGGCTGTTACGACCGATCGTCCCGAAGGAGCTGACGGTGCATCGGATGGGGATTTCAGCGCTTACAACTATCTTCTTTCACAGTATTTTTACACTCTGCAGCTTCCCCTTGATGATTTTGGAGAAGCATCCGGAGAGCTCGGTTATTACTGGCTAGCGGATTTCAGGTATGATGTTGAATATTTGGGTAAACCCGCCACGAAACTTGCCGGATTCAATTGTCACGATTATTCGGGCGACGGTACTCCCGAGCTTATCATTGCATCGTTTCCGTTAGACGAAGAATGGAGTGTTCACACCGAGATCAAAACCATCTATACAATGACCGGCGAAGAAGAATACCGTCTTGCTGTTGAAGGATGGGGCAGAAACCGTCAGTATCTGTTAAATACCGGTGAATTTTACAACGAAGGTTCTTCGGGTTCGACCGAAAGCTGTTTCGGAACTTATAAACTCAGTTTGGACGGCACAGAGGTCGTATGGAATGATTTCTATTTTTCAACATATAACGGCGTATCCGGAAAGGTTGAGTATTATCATAATACGTCCGGTATATGGGACGCAGCGGCTTCAGAAAAACAGGATATGACAGAGGATCAGTTCTGGGATCTTCAGAAATCCTATCAGGACAAGATCGTTGATCTTGAGCTTTACCCCATTCAGTCCATGCAGGGCACATGCGGTTCAATGGGCGGATGTCTGGTATATGCAATGTACGCAGAGGAATGCCCTTATGACACCTTAAACCTCAAAGAATATGATATAAGCACCGATGGTTATCCTCTTTCAATAGTGCTTGAAGCTTATGACGATGTTTACGATCTTGCACTGTGCGAGATCGAATGGGGTGAAGATCGCGGCGGAGAACAGGATTTCACATTAAATCCCATTAAAAAGATCGGTGACCTCCCCTACGGAAAAGCCGTAAAGGTTCTCGCTTCGTTCCCGGGAGATATGAGTGCTCTTTACTACACCTTTACAGACACGTTCGGGAACCCTCATGCATACTGTGTTACGATAAGCGGTTATGACGGATCACTGGTGCTCGATCCCTGGTATTGATCTTTTGTATTGATCCCGATAAGTAAAAAAACTGACGCAATATATATCCGATAAAAGGCTATATATTGCGTCTTTTTTTAGTACAATTTTGTGTTCATGCCCAAAAAGATGACACTTGTCAAAGAATGTCTAAAGAGGAAAAAGCGGGGATTGTTTATAATTCAAACTATCGAACAAGATGGAGGATATTTTATGCGCAATATAAAGATACTTACCGATTCCTGCTCCGATTTAAACGGAGAGTTATTGGAAAGATATAATATCGATTATGCAAGGATGAACACTGTCCGTGACGGCGTCGAGACTGAGGCTTCTCTTACATGGGAACATTATTCGCCCAAGGAATTGTATGACATAATGCGCGGAGGCAACAGGATCACGACCACTCAGGTTCCGGCTCCCGAATTTATGAGGATATTCACAAAATATCTTGAAGAAGGTTTTGACATTATATATATAGGATGCTCACTTAAACAGTCGGGCTCGGTAAATACGGGACGCATTGTGGCAAACAATCTTCTTAAAAACTTCCCCGGTGCAAGGATCGAATGTATTGATGCAAAGAGAGCATGCTTCGGCGAGGGTATGCTTGCGATATATGCGGCGGAATGCTTACAGGCAGGGGATGATTATGACACGATCGTCAACAAAGTTCTTGTCAAGAGAAACAATGTTAATCAATTTGTTACGGTCAATACTCTTGAATGGCTCAGAAAAGCGGGAAGAGTAAAGGGTTCGGCTGCATTTTTCGGGAATCTTATGGGCGTCAAACCCATTTTGATAGCAGATGCGGACGGAGAACAGACGCCCATAAAAAAGGTTAAGGGAAGAGCGGCTTCTTTTACGGCGTTGGCAGACTCCCTTAACGAAGTCATCGATAACCCTTCGGAAGCCACTGTATATGTGGCTCATGCCGATATTACGGATGCGGAGCTTGATGTCTTAAAGAAACTTATAGTGGATAAGATAAATCCCAAAGAAATCGTTATATCGTATATCGGACCCATCATCGGCGCTTCGATCGGCCCCGATGCCGTAGGAATATGGGGGTTCGGAAAGGAAGTAACATACAGGATATCGGAGGCAGACTGATGGATACATTGACCTTAAATGCAGAAGCTTATTACAGGATGATCTGTTCGGGTGCAAATGAACTCTCCAAACACGCCGACGAAGTCAACGACTTAAACGTTTTTCCCATTCCCGACGGCGACACGGGTACAAATATGACCATGACGATATCGGGCGGAGCCAATTCAAACTGTTCGATCGAAAACGGTATAGGCGTTGCGTCACAGGACATGGCAAATGCGATGTTGCTTTCCGCAAGGGGTAATTCCGGCGTGATCTTATCGCAGTTTTTTGCCGGGATCGCCGAAGGACTTAACGGTCTTGACAAGGCGGGAGTCGACAACATGAAAGATGCCTGCAGATCGGGAGTCAAAAGAGCTTATTCATCTGTTGTGACTCCTACGGAAGGCACTATTTTAACCGTTGCCAGGGATGCCACGAATTATGCGTGCAGCAAAAAGTGCGACAACATAGAAGAGTTCTTTGCAAATTTTCTTGATGAGGCATACAGATCGCTCGAGCGTACGCCCGATCTTTTAAAAGTTTTAAAAGAAGCGGGTGTGGTCGATTCGGGTGCAAGAGGCCTTATCTACATAATGGAAGGCATGTACAGGGCTCTTTCCGATAATACAAAAGAAGATATACATATAAGCCCTGTAAGCGGAGATCATTCGGTTTCAACGAAAGTAAATACCGATATGTTTACGTCCGATATGACATTGAAGTTCGGCTATTGTACCGAACTTTTGATAAGGCTTCAGGATCAAAAGGTTGATGTAGAGAATTTTGACATAAGTAAGATCACCGATTATCTTGCTTCGATCGGCGGGAATTCCATGGTGTGCTTTAAAAATGACAGTATTGTCAAACTTCATGTTCATACCATGACTCCGGATAAGGTTTTGGCACATTGTCAGAAGTTCGGCGAGTTTTTGACCGTCAAGATAGAGAATATGATGCTTCAGCACAACGAGGCAGCAACATTCAGGCCCGAATCGGCCGCAGGATCCGATATTAAGTCAAAGCCTAAAAAGAAATACGGTATCGTGACCGTTGCAAACGGGGAAGGGATCAAGGCTGCTTACGAAGAACTCGGCGCATATGTGATCGAGGGAGGACAGACAATGAATCCTTCAGCCGCGGATTTTATCGAAAGTTTCCAAAAGGTCAATGCAGAAAATATATTTGTGCTTCCTAATAACGGAAATATATTTATGGCCGCTTCACAGGCCGCAAAGATATATACCGCATCGGATGTGAGAGTCATACCCACAAAAACGATCGGAGACGGTTATGCGGTACTTTCGATGCTTTCTTTTGAAAGTAACGATAACGACAAGATCGAACACGAGATGAACGATGCAATGACGGGTGTTGACACGATCGAGATCTCAAAGAGCATAAGAGATGCGCATACAGAAAGTCTTTCCATCAAAAAAGGCGATCATATCGGAATCCTCGGTAAGGAGATACTTTCGGATGCCGATACCGCGGCCGATGCGGCAAAGAAAGCGCTTGATCTTTCATCGATGGATGAAAAGTCTTTGGTCATAATCATTAAAGGAAAAGACGGAGACGAAAAGGAAAGTAGGGAGATCTCGGAATATATAAAATCAAAGTGGCCGCTTGTTGAGACCGTTGAGACTGTGGGCGGTCAGGATATTTATGATTTTTATCTTGTTTTGGAGTAAAAGAAAATGGAATTGAGGTTTTGGGTTTCACTGGCAGTTATCGCGATCATATCATATCTGTTTGCCGGACTTAACGGTGCGATCATCGCATCAAAGCTTTTTCATCATGAGGATATAAGGACGAAAGGAAGCGGTAATCCCGGCTTTACCAATTATAAAAGGGTGTACGGAAACGGCATCGTATCATGGTCCGTACTTCTTTTTGATGTGGGAAAGACGGCGCTTTGTGTCGGGCTTTCGGCTTTGTATATGAAGGATTCTTTTGATCTTTGGCATTTCGGAGCGGCTTTTTCGGGTCTTTTGTGCATGCTGGGGCATTGTTTTCCGGTCTGGTACGATTTTAAAGGCGGCAAGGCTTTTATGGCGGGCTTTGCCACGACGTGGTTCGTGGACTGGCGTATGGCACTTATAGCAATGGCAGTATTCTTTATGGTTTTATATCTTTTCAGATACATGTCGGTTGCCTCATGCACGGCTTCTTTAACATGCCCGATAGTTCTTTTTATTCTGGGTCCAAAATCATTCTCGGTATGGTTATTGTGTCTATTGTCCGCACTATTGGTAATAGTCAGACACAAAAGCAATTTCATAAAGCTTTTGAACCATGAAGAGAGCACATTTTCCATTAAAAAAAGTTGATAAAGCATTGTACAAATTGTTTGTAAATTATCGCCGATATGATATAATTACAGACGGGAATTGAGAATGGAAAACAGATGGTCATGGGATAAGTTTTCTCATTTTTGGGGGGAAATTATGGAAAAATTTATCGATTATCTGCATAAAGACAAAAATAATTATTTTTCTGTCATTTTATTGTGCATAGCTTGTATATCTTTAAATCTTATCTTATCTTTTCTGGTGGGATTGATCAATGTTCCGATCTGGATGGACACGGTCGGGACTGTCTTGGCTGCGGTCGTCGGAGGATATCTGCCGGGCATCTTTGTAGGATTTGTAACCAATATCTGTCGGGGCATCACCGATTTTTCTTCAGTCTATTACGGAGTTTTAAATGTTCTTATAGCTGCGGCCGCAACATTAATGTATGAAAAAGGCTGGCTTAAGAAGGTGTACACCACAGTTTTGTTTATCATTGTCCTGACTTTGATAGGCGGAGGCCTTGGCGGCATACTTCCGTGGCTTTTGACGGGCTTTGAGACATCGGGATTTTTTGTGGATCTTGCATATGATTGTCTCGATAAGACCATCACGGTCATTCTTGTGCTTCTGATCCTTAAGCTTTTGCCGGAGAGTTTAAAAGCCCGGATGTATTTTTACGGTTGGCGCCAGACACCGCTGTCTGACGAAGATATTCAAAAAGTTAAAAAGATCAAGTGCAGATCTATATTCCTAAGATCGAAGATCATACTTATTCTTTCCATTGCGCTTGTCATACTTGCCACGGCCGCAACGACGATCAGTTTTGTCCTGTATCGTAATTCGATCATAGATGAGTATGCAAAGAATGCTCTTTCGGTTGCCAATCTTGCAAAGGAATATATAGATCCCGAGCAGATAGACGAATACATTAAACTCGGCGATTTTGCGGACGGATACAAAGAAACCGAAGAAAGACTTGAAATGATAAGAGAGTCTTCAAGGGAAATCCAGTATCTGTACGTATACAGGATCGAGCCGATAGGCTGCAGGGTCGTATTCGATCTTGATACTCCCGAACTTGAGGGAGCCCAACCGGGTTCTCTTATAGTATTTGACGATTCGTTTAAAAAATATCTTCCGAAACTGTTTGCGGGCGAGGAGATAGATCCTATAGTCACAAACGACACTTACGGGTGGCTGCTTTCGGCATATACACCTTTAAAGAACGCAGAAGGCGAATGTGTGGCTTATGTCGGAACGGATATTGCGATGTCCATCTTAGCGAAAAGCCAGATGAGTTTCTTTACCCAGATGGTATTTTTGTTCCTTGGCTTTGTAATACTTATCGTTGCCGTTGTGGTATGGTTTGTGGATTACTGTATCGTATATCCCATTGATTCGATCACTTTAAGGATTGCCGCATTTTTATATGATACGGATGCAGACCTTTCCGACAACGTTGAGAAGATCAGAAAGCTTGAAATCAATACCGGCGATGAGGTCGAAAATCTGTATTATGCTTTCCTTAAGATGACCGAAGATACGATGGAGCATGTCGAGGAACTTGACAGAAAGACAAGGACGATCTCCGAAATGCAGAATGCACTTATCATGGTTTTGGCGGATATGGTAGAAAACCGTGACAAGAACACCGGACAGCATATCAAGAAGACGGCTTCATATGTGGAGATCATATTAAAGAAGATGCGTGAAATGGGTATGCACGAAGATCTTCTTTCCGACAGATACATTGAAAATGTTGTAAAATCCGCGCCGCTTCACGATATAGGAAAGATACGTGTACCCGACAATATCCTTTGTAAGCCGGGTAAGCTTACGGATGAAGAATATGAAAAGATGAAGCAGCATACTACCGCCGGTAATGAGGTAATAAGCCGCGTTATCGATCAGGTTCCCGATTCCGGTTACCTTCATGAAGCAAAAGAACTGGCGCACTACCATCATGAGAAATGGAACGGAAAAGGATATCCCGACGGAATATCCGGAGAGAAGATCCCGTTATCGGCAAGAGTTATGGCAGTTGCCGATGTATTTGATGCTCTTGTATCGAAGAGGGTATATAAAGATGCCTTTCCTTTTGAAAAAGCTGTCGATATGATAAAAGAAGATGCCGGAAGGTCTTTCGATCCCGCAGTGGTGGAAGCATTTGTAAGCGCCTTGGATGAAGTAAGGGCCGTTGCATCCGATGCAAACGATGTAAGAGACTAAACATAAAGACAGTCATAGTTAAGACCGTTAATGTTGCAGAAATATCAGAGGGGGACGTATATGAAAGTTGGTATTTTAGGAGCGGGAAATATTGCCACAAGTATGGCAACGGCCATTAACGGGCTTGATGACAGTGTTGAGCTCTATGCCGTTGCATCCCGTGATATGGCAAAGTCAAAAGCATTTGCCGATAAGTGGGGTGTTAAAGTCGCATACGGTTCATATGAGGATATGCTGAAAGACGATAAGGTCGATCTTGTGTATATCGCGACTCCTCATTCACATCACTATGCACACGCAAAGTTATGTCTTGATCACGGTAAAAACACACTTATCGAAAAATCATTCACGGCGAATGCAAAGCAGGCTGAAGAGATATTAGAGACCGCCGAAAAGAAAAACCTCCTTATGACCGAAGCGATCTGGACGAGATATATGCCCAGCCGTAAGCTTATCGATGATCTCATAAGTTCGGGTATCATCGGTGAAGTAGCCAATGTGTTTGCCGATCTTTCTTATCCGATATCACATATAAGACGTACTTACGATCCCGAACTTGCGGGCGGAGCGCTTTTAGATCTCGGTGTATATTCGATCAATTTTGCTTCGATGTTTTTGGGCGATAAGGTAAAGAAGTTAAGCGGGACCTGCACATATTTTGACACGGGTGTCGATTCCTCAGACAACATATGTATCGAATACGAAGGAAACATTCTTGCAAATCTTACGGCAAGTTTTCTTTCTCCGAGCGGAAGACTCGGTATGATCTGCGGCTCCAAAGGATATATTACGGTTACCAACATAAATAATCCCGAAAAGATCGAAGTTTTCGATCCGGATCACAATCTTATAAAAGAAGCATTGGTTCCTTCTCAGATAAACGGTTATGAATATGAAGTTATCGCTTGCCAAAAGGCATTAAGTGAGGGTAAAATAGAATGCAACGAAATGCCTCATAAGGAAACTATAAGGATCATGAAACAGATGGATGAATTGAGAGCAATGTGGGGCATTAAGTATCCGTTTGAATAAACACTTATTTTTTTAAAGGCCGCAGTGTCTTTCACTGCGGTCTTTTTTTACCTTTATCGGCAATCCCTTCGGAATTTCCGTAAAGCAAAATTTTGAGGTATATGTTATGGGAAAAGATAGTACGGGTGAGGCTTCGCCCAAAAAAGACAAGCTGTCGTTTAAACAGGTTGCCGGGAACAATATCTTCGCCGTCAGGCTTGGCGGGTCTATAAGCAGATCCATCGTGATCAATTCGTTTTTTTCCATGCTTACAGGCTATTTTGAGTGGGTCTTTTTTGACGGAATCTTTATGAAAAGAGTAATAGGCGGACTCGATGCGGGAGAGGATGTAAAGACCATCCTTATCTTCATCGGGTTGAGCGGTCTGTTCTTTTTTATCTCGAACGCATACTATCAATACTGCGAAAATGTTGTTTTTCCGCTTGAAAAAACGAAACTCTACGGCGGTATTTATTCAAAACTCTACAGAAAGGCCGCAAATGTAGACCTTAAATGTTACGAGGATCCCGATTTTTATAACCGCTATACCATGGCTATCGACGGAGCCGATATAAAGGTTGCCGATATCATAAAGAATTTCTGGGGCGTTATCGTCGGTGCGGCGGCTACGGCTTATGTATTTAAGCTTATGTTCGATATTGATAAGCTTTCGGTCCTCTTTATAATCTGTCCGCTTATCGGAAATTTCGTGTTTGCTAACCTTAAGAACAAAGCGGAATTTAAACGTTATAAGGAACAGGCTCCCAATGAGAAGGTCATAAACTATGTAAGCCGTATGATGTACCTTCCCGACGGCGCTAAGGAGATCAGGCTTTCCAATATCTTTTCTATCATGAAAAGGCAGTTTGGGGATGCCACAAAGAGTAATGTCAAAGTTGCGAAAAAATATTCTTTTGTAAACATGCATCTTAATTTCTGGCGTATCACATTTACGTTTACCGCCATATTTGAAGGTGTTCTTTTATATGCATCATACAGGGCCGGCGTAAAGGGTTCGATATCGCTTGCGCAGCTTACCATAATGTCAAGTCTTATGGTTGCTTCGACATGGATACTTATAGGCCTTTTCGATTCGATAATGGCACTTAACAAAAACGGTATATTTATCAATAATCTCAGGGGTTTCCTTGAATATAAGGAGGAGATACCCGAGGATCTTGACGGCGATATGCCGGCGGGTGAATTTGAAAGTATCGAGTTTAGGAATGTTTCTTTTTCATATAAAGACGAAAAGACGATCAAAGACCTTTCTTTTAAGATAAATAAGGGCGAGATCGCGGCTTTGGTGGGCCATAACGGAGCAGGCAAGACAACGATAATAAAGCTTATGCTCAGGCTTTACGACCCCGACGAAGGTATGATCTTATATAACGGTAATGATATAAAGACCTATAATCTTCATGCCTACAGAGAGATCTTTGCGACGACCTTTCAGGATTTTAAGATATTCGGCATGACGATAAAAGAAAATATCCTCATGGGAAGACATACGGACAATGAGGATGAAGCCGTCATAAGAGCTTTAAAGCGTGCGGGTGTGTACGATAAGGTCGAAACGCTTAAAGACGGTATAAATACCATGATGACCAAAGAGTTTGATGAGGACGGTGCGGTATTGTCGGGAGGCGAGAGTCAGAAACTTGCCGTTGCGAGAACTTTCCTTAAGGAATCGCCGGTCAAGATATTTGACGAACCCTCGAGTGCACTCGATCCGATAGCAGAATACGAACTTTTCAAAAATATCATGAAAGAGGGCAAAGACCATACGATGCTCTTTATTTCTCACAGGCTTTCTTCGGTAAAAAGCTGTGATAAGGTCTTTATGCTTGAAAAAGGACGCCTTATAGAAGAGGGCACTCACGAAGAGCTTATGAAACTTGGCGGGCAGTATGCAAAGATGTATCGCCGTCAGGCCATGAATTATCTCTCGCTCGAGGAAGAAGGGGAGGTGATCGTATGAACAAGCAGGATAAAGCGAAGACAAAACAGTCTTTTAAAACGGTCGTGTCCAACAACTGGTTTATGATGAAGCTCATGCTCAAGGCGGCCCCTTCATATCTTATATTCTACGGACTCGATGCCATGAGAAACCAGGTTTCGATATTCTTTGAGCATACGGTCCTGATCGGTTATGTTCTTGAGGCTGCGGAGTTTCACTATCCGTTTAAGCGCGTGGCCTTTGTGATCCTTATGATGGCGGGGCTTATAAGTCTTGGTATGGTATTTACCGTTATAGCAAGCGACTATGTGGGCGAGACGAGAAGACCGATCGTGCGGGAGCGGGTAAGGATGCTTTTGTATGAAAAGGTTAAGGATATCGACCTTGAATGCTATGACGATCCCGAGTTTTACAACAACCAGGTGCTTGCGCTTTCAGAGATAGACAAACAGATCGAGAGAATGGTCTCTTTTGTGCAGAATACCGTTTCGGGCATAACCGTATTTGTATCGACGGGTATCTATTTCCTTATGAAGGATAAGTTCTCGATAATATTTGCGGTGGTTTCTTTTGTTCTTGCTTTTGTGTTTAATCAGATATTCAATAAGCTTTCGTATCTTCTCCGTATAGAGAGAAATCCCGACGAAAGAAAGAGAAACTATGTGAACAGAGTATTCTATCTAAACGATTATGCCAAAGAAATAAGACTTAATCCGAGCGTTGCGGATATTCTGATGGACAGGTTTAAAGAAGCAAACGACAATGTTTATAAAACAGAAAAGAAATACGCAAAAAAAAGGTTCTTTGCGCGCTTTATGGCTCAGCATGTTTCAAACAACCTGTTCAGCGATGTTTTCTATATAGGATATCTTGTCATAAAAGCCGCCGCATTTAAGGCATTAAGTCTCAGCTCGGTCGCTATACTTTACAATTCTTTCGGACGGTTAAAGCGTGGACTTCGCATTTTTACGGATATATATCCGTTTGCGAGCGAGACAAGCCTTTATGTACAAAAGATAAGAGATTTTATAGATTACGAACCGAAGATAAAGGCGGGCATCGGAAAAGAGCCTAAAGAAGGACCGAAAGAGATAGAAGTTGTAAATGCGGGCTTTAAGTATCCCACGAGCGACGATCTGCTTTTAAAGGATATCAACTTAAAGATCCGTCCGGGCGAAAAGATCGCGCTTGTAGGTTATAACGGAGCGGGTAAAACAACGCTTGTGAAGCTTTTGATGAGACTTTACGATTTTTCCGAAGGCAGTATCTTAATGGACGGTACGGATATAAAAGAATACGAGCTTACAAAATACAGAAAAACGATCGGGACCGTTTTCCAGGATTTCCAGATCTTTGCCGGCACCGTAAGAGACAATGTGGTAATGGATGATAAGGAAGTTGATGACGAAAATGTCATAAATGCACTTACGGAAAGCGGGCTTAAGAAAAGACTTGATTCTTTTGAAAAGGGCCTTGATACAAATCTTACGACCGAATTTGAAAAAGACGGCATAAATCTTTCGGGAGGTGAGAGCCAGAAACTTGCATGTGCGAGAGTGTTTTACGGGCAGGCGGATCTTATGATACTTGACGAGCCTTCAAGCGCTTTGGATCCCATAGCCGAATATCAGTTGAATCATGCAATGCTCACGGCCACAAAGGATAAGACGGTTATCTTTATATCTCACAGACTGTCCACAACAAGGCTTGCCGACAGGATAGTAATGCTTGAAAACGGCCGGGTGGCGGAAGAAGGTACGCACGCGGAGCTTTTGGACAGAGACGGAAAGTATGCCAAGATGTGGCGTGTTCAGGCCGGAGCATATATAAATGTGTGATCCGTTTGCCTCAGATTTCGGTTTGGGCTATAATGATATGGACGCAGTAATTGCCGTGCGGCTCTGCCGCACGGCCTGTTTTTTGAAAGGTTAGGGATCATGCCGGGTATTACGGAAAAACTTATAGCCGAGAAGACTCTGGAACTTGCTTCAAAGAAGCCTGTAAACAAGATAACGGTCAAGGAGATCGTCTCGGCGTGTTCTATCACAAGAAATACATTTTACTATCATTACCATGATGTATATGATGTTTTAAATGCGATCATGCAGGATAAATTGACGGAGTTTTATGAAAACTCCGAATTGGATCTCGATGAGAGGCTGTTCGACCTTATCGATTACTGTGCTTCTTACAAGAAGGTATGGCACAATCTGTACAAAGGCATAGGCAGAGAGCGTTTTTCGGATTATGTCGGCGCCAAGATGAAAGAACTTATCTCATATAATATCGACAATTATGAACGTACCGCACAGATAAGCCGTCAGGACAGAGAGATCATATGCGAGTTTTACAGCGAAGCAATAATCGGAGTCATGATCGGCTGGATAGAAAACGGCAATTACAACGGTGACAAGCAGGACCTTATGAACTGGCTTGACAGGATCAGAAAGCTTTTTACCGGACAGGTCGAGCTTATCGTCACAAACAGTATGAAATATCCGATCGATGAGGGTAACTGACAGAGGGCATCATGCTTGAAGTAAAAGATATTTATAAATCTTATGATAATCTAAGCGTACTTAAAGGGGTTTCACTTATCTTAAAGCCGGGTGAGATCTATGGCCTTATCGGTAAAAACGGAGCGGGTAAGACCACTTTGCTTAATATACTTTCGGGCCTTTTAAAGAAGGATTCGGGAGAGGTAAGGTATTCGCCCGATGATATAAAAACAGGCTATCTTCCGGATAATCCGGGGCTCTTTGAATATCTTACCGCGGCGGAATATCTTGATTTTCTGTTAAGAGACGGTGATCCGCAACGAAGGAACGAACTTCTTAAACTTGTGGATATTTCGGGAAACGTAAAGATATCAAAAATGTCACGCGGCATGAAGCAGCGTATCGGTATTGCCGCGGCACTGACCGACGATCCCGATATGATACTTTTGGATGAACCCACATCTGCTTTGGATCCTCAGGGAAGGATGGAAGTCATGAAGCTTTTGAGCGCACTTAAGGCTTCCGGAAAGTCTGTCATCCTTTCGACCCACATACTTGCGGATATGGAAAAGATCTGCGACAGGGTGGGCTTTTTAAGCGAAGGTATCATTAAAAAGGAAGTATCGTTAAGTGAGATCAGCGGATCGGGACATAATATGATCGTAAGTTTTACGGATCCGTTTACGGAAAAAGAACTCTTCGATCGTGAGGGACTTAACACAGAGATGATAACCGACAAAGTTGTAAGGGTCGGTGCAGATGATCCGGATAAGCTTAGGAAGATGTTTTCATGTCTTTCCGACATACAAAATCCCGTAAATTCACTTTATAAAGAGACTGCGACTTTGGACGCACTTTTTAAGGAGGTGTGTCTTTGAAAGATAAAAAAGCATTGATCCGCAAGGACATAAAAGAATTAAAGCGTACAAAGAAGCTTCTTATACTGGTTGTCTGTGAGATCGTGATGTCGCTCATGGTGCTTTTTTCAACGCTTCTTTTCCCGAAGATCCTTTCGTTTATCAACAATGCAGCGCCGGATCTGCTTAAGAATCTGGGAAACATAGACAGCGTAATGACGGGGCTTTTGCCGGATGACCTTTCCGAATGCATGGGATTATGGTCTGCGGATATGGGGATGTTTTATACGATAGTATTGACGGTTTTGGCATCGATGGCGCTCCCGAATGAGGTTAAGGCCGGTAAGTGGATCATTCCCGTCAATGCGGGCTTTAAAAAGAAAGACATTGTCTTTTCAAAAGCGGTCGTATACGGTATTTTCGGTTCGGTTTCGGTATTTGTATCATATGTGCTCTATTATCTTATCGGACTTTTGTATCTTGAAAGAAATCTTTCTTTTATAAATGCTCTTATCAACGCTTTGGCTCTGTCGGTGGGATTTTTTGCCGTTGCGGCTGACTCCGTGCTTCTTTCGCATATTTTTAAGTCGGCTGTGCTTCCGGCTTTTTTGCATATGATAACGATCCTGATCGTGCCGGATGTTTTTTCGCTTTTTGACTTTGGAAAGTACTTTCCGACGCATGTTTTTACGTTTGCATATAATTCAATGAACCGTTATAATGAACTCGTTGTTCCGATTGCCGAGATCATACTTATCATGGCACTCTTACTTCTTTGGGCGTCATGTAGGGCAAAGGACAGAGAAATATATTCGCAATAAGGAGAAAAAAGATGAGTGATTTTGTATCAATCGACGCTGAAGACGATCAGTTTGCATACCGTTACGACACACAGATGCTGATCGACAGACGTGACAAAGATCTTGATGAAGATGAAATTGCCGATTATATAACCGAGCATTTCGAAGGGAACAGTCTGATCGCAGCGGGAGATGAGGATCTTATCAAGATTCATTTTCACACCAATGAGCCCTGGAAGGTACTTGAATATTGCAATTCGATCGGCGAGATCTACGATATAGTCGTAGAGGATATGATCCGCCAGTCAAACGGACTTCACGGCTAAAAAACGATTTGCCGCAGTACTTTATGTACTGCGGTTTTTTTTACCATTTTTGAGTTTATATTTTCTACTATTTAAACGGTGTATATGATTTACTAAACTTAGCAGGCAAGCGACTTGCGTCGCTCACAAATAATTGATTGCCGCCGATATAAAGTGCTTCGCACGGCGGCAAGTAGGCAAGCCGCCAAGGCGGCTCACAAAAATTGATTGCCGCCGATATAAAGTGCTTCGCACGGCGGCAAGCAGGCAAGCGACTTACGTCGCTCACAAATAATAGGAGGTTCAGAATGAAGGCATTGTTTATCGGCGGCACGGGTACCATCAGCATGGCGATCACCGAAGCACTTTCGAAGAATGAAAACTGGGAGTTATATCTTATAAACAGGGGAAACAGATCATCCGAGATCCCCTCAAACATTAAACTTTTAAATTGCGATATCAATGATGAGGCAAAGGTACTTTCGCTTATCGACGGCATTCATTTTGACTGTATCTGTGATTTTATAGGCTTTGTGCCCGAGCAGCTTGAAAGAGATTACAGGCTTTTTAAAGGAAAGACCGATCAGTTTATGTATATAAGTTCGGCATCGGCTTATCATAAGCCCAGTTATAATTACGTGATCACCGAGGGTACTTCATTATCGAACCCTTATTGGGAATATTCACGCAACAAGATCAAATGCGAAAACTATCTTATGAAGCTTTACAGCGAAGAAGGTTTCCCGATCACGATAATAAGACCGAGCCATACTTACGATAAGAGAAATGTTCCTATGGGTGTGCACGGAAATAAAGGAAGCTATCAGGTCATTAAGCGTATGCTTGAGGGAAAACCCGTTATCATCCATGGCGACGGAACATCGCTTTGGCATATGACATTTAACGAAGACTTTGCAAAGGGCTTTATAGGCCTTATGGGAAATAAGCATGCCATCGGCGAAGCTTTCCAGATCACCAATGACGAGACCCTTACATGGAATCAGATATATAAATCCATAGCAGATGCTCTGGGTGTGGAATTTAAACCTTATTATGTATCGAGTGCATATCTTGCTGCTGTATCCGATTATGATTTTACCGGCTCACTTTTGGGCGATAAGGCCGTATCGGTTGCTTTTGACAACAGAAAACTTAAAAAAGCGGTACCGGGTCTTAACATGAACATCACGTTTGACATCGGCGTCAGAAAAACTCTTGACTATGTTCTTTCACATAAAGAATGTCAGATCGAGGACCCCGAGTTTGATGCATGGTGCGATAAGCTCATAAGCGTTCTGGAAGAAGCAAAGCAGAAGATGAAATAAAGAGTAAGGCAGAAGCAAATTAAAAGCCCCATATTGTGTGATATGGGGCTTTTTTTATGCTTATACTGTTAACCCGTCAGGCCAGGTATGACTTTAAGATTCCGCTTAAGACCTCGAATTTGATAGGCTTCGGTACGAATTCGTTCATACCCGCGTCTATAAAATCTTTGTCGATACCCTTGAGGACATTGGCGGTACAGGCTACGATCGGTGTTTCGTTGTTTAGGTTCAAAGGGTTTGTCCTTATGGCTATTGTGGTCTCGATGCCGTCCATTTCGGGCATCATATGGTCCATGAAGATAAGGTCAAATTTACGTTTGAGCGTGGCTTCGATCGCCTCCTTACCGCTTAAACAGCTTTCTGCGATTATATCGTAACGGCTTAAGAATGCACACAAAACTTTTAAATTGACCTTGTTATCGTCCACTACAAGAATGCTTGCATGAGGATAGGAGGGTGTTGAGATATCGGATCTGGTGTTAACGGGTTCGGGCTTTTTTTCTTCATATAATACAAACGGAGCTGAAGGCATAACCCTTTCTTTTTTACGTTCATGACCCTGTGCAAACGGCGTTTCATCGATGATCTTTTGTAATACGGTAAACGAGAAGGTTGAACCTTCGCCGTATTTGCTTTTAACGGAATATGTTCCGTTGTTTAATTCGATTATCCTTGCGGCGATTGAAAGACCTAAGCCCGTACTTTCGATCTGCCTGTTCTTTTCTGCATCGATCTGGCTGAACGGTTTAAAGAGTTTATCAAGGTTTTCTTCCGCAATTCCGCGCCCTGTGTCTTCTATACTGAACGACAGCCTGATATCTCCGTGTTTTTTCTCAAAATCCGCTTTGATTATGATATGTCCCGAATTTGTGTATTTCTCGGCATTGCTTAAGAAGTTCATTAATATCTGCTTAAGTCTTAAGTCATCGCCGTAAAGGGTTTTGGGAATATTGGGATCGATGTCCGCATATAATTCGATCGGCTTTCTGCAAATTCGCATATTGGTGATATTGATAACGGCATTTAATAGATCCGCAATGCTGTATGATGCCGGATTAAGCGTAAGTTTGCCGGATTCTGCCTTGGAAATATCAAGTACATCGCTTACGGTATCAAGAAGAAGATTTCCGGCCAATCCTATCTGATCAATATAGTCATTGACTATATCCCTGTTCTTTTCACTCTTTGCAAGGGTTGCCATGCCGATTATCGCATTTAAAGGAGTACGGATCTCATGGCTCATATTGGCCAAAAAGGAGCTTTTTGCGATATTGGCGGAGTCCGCCGCTTCTTTAAGACGCTGCATTTCATTGATCTGATTGCGCATATCGGTAATATCGGTTATCGAGATAATAAAACCGACATGTTTGTTGTTATCGTACAGCCTGTTGGCATAACTCGAATAATATATGCCGTCACGATCGAAATAATAGTCCCCTTCCGTCGTATAGAGTTTTTCGTCTATCGATCCTATACATTCGCCCGATTTTAAATTGTTAAGTTCGGGGAATATCCTTATAGCCATGCGGTTTGCATCAACATAATCGCCGTCTGTGTTGGTGATTATGATGCCGCTTCCGAAATCTTTGTAGAGATTTGAAACTGCTATACTTTCAACGTCGTTGAGCCTTCCGTTTGTAAGGGTGAAGATAAGACCGGTGTACATTATGTCGAGCATGAGAGAATTAACGTCATAACCGTCGACTATCTGGAATGTATTGATGATGATACCGCTTATGGGGATCAAAGATTCAAAAAAAAGCAGGCGGTAAAGGATCTGTTCCTTTTTTCTCGCTTTGCGTTTGTAATACCATAAGAATACAAAAGAACAGGCGATCATGATAACGGCCAGATGTATGGAAAACAGATAATATAAGATACCTTTGCCGGTTTCCACATGCGGGAAGATACCGGTATAGACGAAATCCATGGAAGTATAGTAAAGATCCGTGCGGGGACAGCCCATCATTGTGGCGGCGACAAGAAATTCAAAGCCCAGTATGCCCCATGAGCCCCAGGTGGGAAGAAAGTGCGTATCGCAATATTCGGTGACAAATTTAAGAAAGCAGAGCGCCACGAAACTTATGCCGGCATATTCAAAGCGCAAAGCAAACAGTGCTTCGCCTTTGTCGGATGCAACCATTTCGAAGGCGTAGCCTGCAGAATAGGCAACGATACACGCGCCCGTAAGGAGAAGATAACGTGTACTCGCAAAACTGTTTACTTTTACAAGTCTCAAAAGGCTGATAAGGATCACGCAGGTTGAGACGATCTGAAGAATAAATAAGAACCGGAACATAATAAATCCTTTTTGCGTGTATTATAGCATAATTCGTGTATTCTTCATCTTTTTTTGCAAAATGTTAACGGAATATTATCCGAAATTCCCTAATGAACCCCAAATATCCGACGATATATATAGTGTAACAAACAAAAAACTTTTGCTCATAAAACCTCTTTTTCATAGTAAACCTCCAATTACAAAAGAACGTAAAAAAGTCGCTTCGGCGACTTTTTTACGTTAGATGGTTTTCACGAAAAAAAACGAAAATTGTTAACCGAATATTATATGCCGGGTCTCTAATGAAGCAAAGATCTCTGACGATATATTTTGTGTATAAAAAAGAAAAATAATATTGCTAAGGAGAGCATCGGATGAAGAACAACAAAGGATTTTCTGTTTTGGAACTTATAACCACCATTGCCATTATTGTGATAATCTTCGGAGTTATACTTCCCGCTTTTACAAGAAACATAAAAAGAGCAAGAGTATCTGCCGACACACAGACAGCAAGCGAGATGGCTACAAGCATCAATGCATCCCTGGCATACGAAACATTGGAATTTACGGGTTCGGGCCCTGTTATGATAAAGAACGGTACCGTAGTTTCGGATTCGAAGCTTATAGGCAGCGGTTTTGAAGAAAAATTTGTGAGATCCAAGGTTGATAAAGATGCAATATTTGTTATCTACGGAGATAACGTTAACGGAGTGGAAAGGATCGTTTTGATAAACGGTCATGACGAGTATGACTGCTGGCCGGGTACCGATCTGTCCGCTACCACGATCGAAGACACAATGGTTCCCACGACTGCATATACAGGGGATTAGTTTTTGAGCTTTTGCCGGTAAGTAAACTTGACTTTACAGCCCGTTTGGAAGAAAATATTTAAAGTAAATTTTTCTTTTGACGGAGCTGGCTATGGCATTCAATTCATTCCGGTTTTTGATATTTTTTCCGATAGTCACCATACTTTATTATGCCATACCCAAAAAGCTTAAGCCGGTATGGCTTCTTTTTGCCAGCTACTTTTTCTACATGAGCTGGAATCCCAAATATGCGATACTCATTTTGATATCCACCGTGATCACGTATCTATCGGGTATCCTTCTTTCAAGGAATGAGAACGGATCTTTGAGAAAATGGATAGTTTTCGGAAGCTTCTTTGTAAATCTTTCCATTCTTTTCTTCTTTAAATATTTTAATTTCATGCTTGATAACATTAACGCCGCCTTGCGTATCTTTAACGGCGGAAGTGTTGCCAATCCTTTCAGTTTCATTCTTCCTGTCGGTATTTCTTTTTATACTTTCCAGGCGCTTGGTTACACTGTGGACGTATACAGAAAGAAGACCGAAGCCGAGAAGAACTTCATTAATTACGCATTGTTCGTATCTTTCTTCCCGCAGCTTGTGGCCGGCCCCATCGAGCGTTCCACAAACCTTCTTTTGCAGATCCAAAAAGTCACAAAAGAGAAAATGTTTGATTACGAAAAGTTTGTAAAAGGCTTTACGCTTATGTGCTACGGTATGTTTATGAAGGTTGTCGTTGCGGACCGCATAAGCATATTTGTGGACGGAGTTTACTTAAGCCTTCAAAGTGCGGGACTTGTGGAGACAATGGCGGCTGCGGCGGCATTTTCGATACAGATCTACTGTGATTTCGGAGGATATTCGCTTATCGCGATCGGCGCGGCCAATGTCATGGGCTTCGATCTTTGCGAAAACTTCAATGCTCCGTATTTTGCGGACAGCATTTCCGATTTCTGGCACAGATGGCATATTTCGTTAAGTACATGGTTTAAGGATTATCTTTACATCCCGCTCGGCGGAAGCCGTTGCTCAAAGATCAGAAAGTACTTTAATATTCTCGTGACTTTCTTGGTAAGCGGTCTTTGGCACGGAGCCGACTGGACATACGTATTCTGGGGAGGACTTCACGGAGTTTTCCAGATCGTGGGTGATATCTTAAAGCCGGTAAAAGAAAAAGTGAACGGTCTTTTAAAAACAGACACTTCCGTTTTCAGTTACAGATTCGGACGGATAGCGGTAACGTTTATCCTTACGAGTCTTGCCTGGGTACCTTTCAGGGCTTCGGATTTTAATGATATGACTCTTTTCTTTAAAGATATGTTTACAAGGCCAAACTTCTGGGTATTTACGGACGGTTCGATATTTAACTACGGTTTGTCCAGACCCGAAGCCACGATCCTGTTCATATCGCTTTTGGTCCTTTTGGTCTTTGATATCATTAAATACAAAAAGAACATGACGATCGGGGATTTTCTGTACAAACAGAATCTCTGGTTCAGATGGGCGGTGCTTATCATTATCATCGTAAGCTGCCTCATATTCGGTGAGTACGGTATGAACTTTGATTCAACGCAATTTATCTATTTCAGGTTTTAGAAAGGGACGTATATGGACAAGATCATCAAATGCGTCGCTTTTACGATCATAACGGCGTTTGTAATTTCAATTGCATATAAACCGCTGGCTCTTAAAGATACGAACGGAGGAGAGTCCGAGGTCTATTCGGCGACCGCGGAATTTTACAATACGGATAAAGATCTGGTGGATGCGGTATTTTTGGGGTCGAGTCACTGTTACAATTCCGTGTATCCGGCGTTGCTTTGGGAAAACTACGGGATCGCTTCTTTTGACATGGCGATCTCCGCACAGAGTGTGGAAAGTACCCGTGCCTGTCTTAAAGAGTTTTTAAAACGACAGTCGCCTAAGGTTGTATTTATAGAAACTTATACGATGATAAGCGACGAGATGAACGATGAAGGCAGTACCATAAGGAATATGCTCGCGTTAAAAAGTTCGGCGGATTCCGCAAGGCTTGTCCTTGAAAGTGATATTGAGAATAAATCCGATTATCTTTTGCGCTGGCCCATTGTGCACACGAGGTACAGGGAGCTTACAAGGGACGATTACATAAGATACGGTATCGATTCCTACGGCCGCGGTGCCGAGATGAGAATGGGAGAAGGAGGATGTTTCATATCCGAATTCGCATACAAAGAAGAGATTACTACAATTTCGGACCGCAACAAAAAGTTTGTCGATGATGTATGTGCTTTGTCAAAAAAATACAATTTCAGACCCGTATTTTTCTTATCGCCTTATACGGTCTTCGAAGGAGAAAAAGAAATATCGAACGGCATAAAGGAATATGTCGAGAGCAAAGGCATCACATATATTGATTTTACGGGCATGACGAAGGCGTTGGGATTTGATGCGGCCTTCGATATGATGGGAGATATGCATCATCTTAACATGAACGGTGCCAAGAAGGTCACTTTAAGCCTGGGCGCATATATCGATGCAAATTTCGATCTTCCGGACCACAGGGGCGATGAGGATTACTACCAGTGGGATAAGGATCTTGAACTTTATTACCACATTCTTGATATAAACAAGCTTATGGATGCTTACGGAACAGACGATTATCTTAAGGTCCTTTCGGATTGCGGCGGCATGAAGATAATCCTTTCGCTTGACGGAGATTTTGAAAATGCGCTGGAAGATCTTGCATATTTCAGGATAGATCCCTCAACTGTCGGGATAGGCGGGAAATGGGTGTACGAAAACGGAAATGCGGTCAAGATAATGGATAATCTGCCCGGGCAGACCAGGATAATAGGTCTTTCAAGATATGATGCGGTCAAGCTTACTTACGATCCGGACAATGTAACTTCAAACGTATATTTTAACCTGACTCCGTGCGTTTATACGGAGAACGGGCTCAATGTGATCGCTTACGATACCGTAAGGAACAGATTAATTGATGTTTCCTGTTTTGAATAATACAAATGATAAATTTTGAAACCTTCCGCAATTAAAAAGTGGAAGGTTTTTTTATGAATAGAAAAATACAATTTATAAGTAGGATTTTGTAACATCCGGGGGGTTATATATTTAAAATGATATGAGGGTATGAATAAAAGGACGGTAGACTGATACCGTCAGTCGGAGGGAGTTTGATATATGGAGAAAAAGACATTTCCCAGGACCAAGATCCAGTGGCTTTGGGATAATATGAAAGGAAAAAGGTTTCTTTTCATCGCGGCGCTTTTCGGCACTGTTCTATACAATGCCTTCCAGCTTACGATCCCGTTTTTCTCTCAAAAGGTTGTCGACGAATTTATCGCAGGAGAAAATGCGGCGGCCAATCTTGCCAACAACAGAGATCGTTTTTTAATGCTGATCGGCATGATGGTGGGAATAACGGTTTTAAGAGCCTTGGTGGTCTATGCCGACTGCATGGCTTATGAACACGTTTCTCAATCGGTTCTGTATAAGATCAGAAATTTTCTTTTCCACAAGATCGAATATCAGGATATGAGATTCTACAACGAATACCGTACCGGAGATCTCATGACCAGAGTGACGGGTGACCTTGATGCCGTAAGACATATGGTGGCCTGGGTCGTACGTATGATAATAGAAGCTTTTTCGCTTATGACGGCTACGCTCGTGTATTTCTTTTCCATGAACGTAAGGATGACATTGTGGCTTATGGCGATCGCTCCGTTTATCCTGATCATCATAAGGGTATTCCGTAAAAAGGTAGGCCCGATGCACGCGCTCCTTCGTGAAAAACTTGCGGGAATGAACACAAGCGCTCAGGAGAATATTTCGGGCAACCGTGTGGTCAAGGCTTTCGCAAGAGAAGATTACGAGATCAAAAAGTTCGACGAAAGCAATAAGGATTATTCCGAGACCAATCAAAAGACACAGATGGTATGGCTTAAGTTTTATCCCTACATAGAATCATGTGCAAACCTTATGCCCGTGGTACTTATGGTAGTGGGTGGTTCATACCTTATAAGAGGCGAGCTTACAATGGGTCAGTATGTTGCGTTCTCCGGCCTTATATGGGCTCTTGCAAACCCCATGAGAATGCTCGGAAATATAATGAACGAGTTCCAGCGTTTCAGTGCGGCTGCCACCAAGGTTATGGAAATATATTATTCCGAACCCGTTATCGTGGATGCTCCCGATGCTGTCGACAAGCCTGACAGACTTAAGGGCGAGATAGAGTTTAAGAATGTGAGCTTTAAGTTTGAAGACGGTAAATATCCGGTTCTTAAGGATATTTCGTTTAAGGCCGAGCCCGGTCAGACTATAGCGATCATGGGTGAGACAGGCTGCGGCAAGACATCGCTCATACACCTCATACCGAGATTTTACGAACCCACTTCGGGCGAGGTCTTGGTGGACGGTATAAACGTAAACAGATACAAACTAAGGCAGCTTAGAAAGAATATCGGTCTTGCGACACAGGATGTACTTCTTTATTCGGATACGATCGACGGAAACATAGCTTTCGGCGACAGCCATATATCCAAGGAAGAGGTCTTAAAGTTTGCAAGATATTCACAGGCTTCGGAATTCATTGCCAAGATGCCCGAAGGCTACGACACGATAATAGGCGAAAGAGGCGTGGGTCTTTCGGGAGGCCAGAAACAGCGTATCTCGCTTGCGAGAGCATTGGCAGTAAGGCCTTCGATACTGATACTTGATGATACGACTTCCGCCGTCGATATGGAGACGGAAAAGCAGATACAGAACAGTTTAAGGAAACTTGATTTCAACTGTACAAAGATCATAATCGCACAGAGAATATCCACCACAAAGGTTGCCGATAAGATAATAGTACTTAAGGACGGCGTTATAGCCGAACAGGGTACTCATCAGGAACTTATCTCACAAAGGGGATATTATTATGAACTTGTAAAACTTCAGGCAGGAGAGGAGGTAGTGTAATGGCAGGACGTAATACATACAAAGAAGATGAAGTTCTTGAAACACCGTTTGACTACCATCACCTCTTAAGAGCGGGAAGTTATATAAAACCTTATGCAAAGAAGATGATCCTCGCATTTTTGATAAGTGCGGTCGGCGGTATATTGGCACTTTTCTCCCCGATGATCACGCAGAAAGCGCTTGATGAAGTTGTTCCGGCCAAGGACTACAGGATGCTCTTTGTTCTGGGCGGGGTGCTTATCGGAGTATTTATCTTAAGCGCGATCTTCGCAACAGTTCGTATGCGTATAATGATCAAGGTCAGTCAGGGCATCATTTATGATATCAGAAAGGATATATTCAAGCACCTTCAGGATCTTCCTTTCCAATACTACGATGACAGACCGCACGGCAAGATACTTATCCGTGTCGTCAACTATGTAAACTCTGTTTCGGATATGCTTTCGAACGGTCTTATAAACATCATCCTCGAAGTAATGAACCTTCTGTTTATCGTGGTGTTCATGTTTATCGTGGATGTGAAACTTTCGATCGTTGTTGTGTGCGGTGTGCCGGTCCTTGCGGTATTTATGCTGTGGATCAAGTCAAAACAGCGTAAGGCATGGCAGAATGTTTCCAACAAGAATTCAAACTTAAACGCATATCTTCAGGAGAACATCGTCGGTGCACGTGTAACACAGATATTTGCAAGAGAAGAAGAGAACGCCGAGATATTCTCGGGTCTTTCGGGCAGATGCCGTAAAGCCTGGATGTGGGCCGTGAGATATACAAACCTTGTATGGCCGGGTATCGACACAATATCCGTCCTTGTAAGAGCTGCGATCTATATATTTGCGCTTTTGGTATTCGTAAACGGACATTATACGGTCGGTACCATCCTTGCGATCACAAGTTATGCGGCAAGATTCTGGCAGCCTATAATGAACCTCGGTAATATCTTCAATAACTTTATAAACAACATCGCTTATCTTGAAAGGATATTTGAGACGATCGATGAACCCGTGACCGTTAAGGATGCGGAAGATGCGGTTGAGATGAAGCCCATCGAAGGAGCCGTAAGCTTTGAAAACGTTACTTTTGCTTACGAAGAAGGCAAGAACGTTCTTCACAATGTTTCGTTTACGGTCAATCCGGGTGAGAGCGTCGCGCTCGTCGGTCCTACGGGAGCGGGTAAGAGTACGATAGTGAGCCTTTTATCGAGATTTTACAACATCGAGCGCGGAAGAGTACTCATAGACGGCCAGGACATTTCAAAGGTTACGCTTCATTCGCTTCGTTCACAGATGGGTATCATGCTTCAGGACAGCTTTATATTCTCGGGTACCATTAAAGACAATATCCTGTACGGTAAACTTGATGCCACGGATGAAGAGATCGAAAAGGCGGCGGAGACGGTCTGCGCCGATACATTCATAAAAAATATGCCCGATGGTTATATGACTGAGGTCAAAGAACGCGGAAATGTTCTTTCTCAGGGTCAGAAACAGCTTATAAGCTTTGCAAGAACGCTTATATCGGATCCGAGGATATTGATCCTCGACGAAGCAACATCGAGCATCGATGTTCAGACCGAGAAAGCTCTGCAGCAGGGACTTAACGCAATGCTTAAAGGACGTACATCCTTTATCATTGCCCACAGACTTTCGACCATAAAGAATTGCGATAAGATCATGTACATTGACGAGGGCGGCATAGTAGAGTGCGGAACGCATGACGAGCTTATGCAAAAGCGCGGAGAATACTACCATTTATATACTTCTCAGATGGATGACATTGCGTAGAAAATTATTTGAAAAAAGATTTTTTAATTAATTTTGTGTTAATCCACGTATTGTATATATATATCATACCCCATAACCCCAATGTACCATTCTCAATAACGGGAGGTCCGACGAGTAATCGACGGATCTCTTGTTTTTTTGCCTTATAGGGAATTTCAGAGAAAAAAGCGTATCGCCGGCGATACGCTTTTTTACTTTATTACTGCTTTTGAACATTTTTATGGGCTGTTGAAAGCATGAGCTTGATACGGTTTAACTGGTTAACCTCGGATGCACCGGGATCGTAATCTATCGCAACGATATTCGAACCGGGATAGCGCTGTCTCAACTGCTTGATGACACCCTTGCCCACAACGTGGTTCGGAAGGCAGCCGAAAGGCTGTGCGCACACGATGTTCTTTGCACCGCTGTTTATAAGCTCTATCATTTCTCCGGTCAAAAACCACCCTTCACCTGTCTGGTTGCCGATCGATACGATCTTGGATGCGTTCTTTGCCGTTACGTTTATATTGGCGGGCGGATCGAAGTTTTTACTCTTTCTGCAGGCTCTTACGGTACTCTTTCTGAAGATGTTTATCGCCCATATTCCCATTTTGGCCACAACGGCTGATTTTTTGGATGTACCGAGATATTTATGCTTAAATTCCTGATTTCTGAAACAGTACAGCAAGAAGTCCATAAGGTCGGGTACAACCGCCTCGGCTCCTTCGGATTCCAAAAGTTCGACGACATGATTGTTGGCGGTGGGAGAGAATTTAACGAGGATCTCACCCACTATGCCGACTCTGGGCTTTTTCTCACCCGTCACTTCGATGGCATCAAATTCTTTTATCATCTTTGTGCACATTGATTTGTACTCAAAGAAGCTTACGTGTTTTTTGCATAAAAACTTACGGCACTTCTCAAGCCACTTTTTGTGAATGGCATCGGTAGTGCCTTTTACCTTTTCGTAAGGACGCATGCGGTACACGCAACGCTCGAATATATCTCCGAACAATACGGCGTAGATACCTCTTATGGCAAGCGCGGGCGTGATCTTAAAACCGGGCTGCTTTTCAAGACCGGACAAGTTGAGCGAAAGGACCGGGATCTGCTCCATTCCGGCTTTTGCCAAAGCTCTTCTTATAAATCCTATATAGTTTGTGGCACGGCAGCCGCCGCCCGTCTGGGTCATGATGAGAGCGGTCCTGTTAAGATCGTATCGGCCGGATTCAAGTGCCTGCATCATCTGTCCCACGATGAGGAGCGAAGGATAGCATGCATCATTATTGACATATTTAAGGCCATAGTCTATTGCGGAACGGTTATCGTTATTTAATATCACAAAATTGTATCCCGCGTTGTTGAAGGCCGTTTCAAGAAGATCAAAGTGAATGGGCGACATCTGAGGGCAGAGGATGGTATAGTTCTTGCGCATTTCCTCGGTGAATATCTTGCGCTTGAACGCACTTGAACGTATCGTACGTTTGTAGTGACGCATATCACGCACTCTTATAGCCGAAAGAAGAGAACGTATCCTTATCCTTGCAGCGCCTAAGTTATTAACCTCATCTATCTTTAGGCATGTATAGATCTTGTCGGAACCCGATAAAATATCGTTGACCTGGTCGGTGGTCACCGCATCGAGACCGCAGCCGAAAGAGTTAAGCTGTATAAGCTCGATATTTTCGACGGTTTTTACGTAGCTTGCGGCAGCATACAGTCTTGAATGGTACATCCACTGGTCCGATACGATCAACGGTCTTTCAGGCTTGCCGAGATGCGATACGGAATCTTCCGTAAGAACGGCGACGCCGTAAGACGTTATAAGCTCGGGGATGCCGTGGTTTATCTCGGGATCCACATGATAGGGTCTTCCGGCAAGAACGATGCCTTTACGCCCCGTTTTATTTAAATATTCTATTACTTCTTCGCCCTTTTTCTGCATATCCTTATGGGCTTTGTTCAGCTCGTCGTATGCAAGAAGGACTGCCTGCACAACTTCCGATTCGGGAATTTCCTTAAATTCAAGCGTTAATGCATGAGCGATCGTTTCTTTTGATTTAAACGACATAAAAGGATTTCGGAATCTTACTTCGCCGCGGCTTATCTCATCAACATTGTTTTTGATATTTTCCGAATAAGACGTAACGATGGGGCAGTTATAATGGTTGTTTGTGTCTCTTATCTCGTCGCGCTCATAGAAAACGGCGGGATAGAATATAAAATCCGGATGCTTGTCGATCAGCCACTTTATGTGTCCGTGCGCAAGCTTGGCGGGATAACATTCCGATTCGCTCGGGATGGATTCTATACCGAGTTCATAGATGTTGTGGCTTGAAAGCGGTGAAAGAATGACCCTGTAACCCAAAGTAGTAAAGAATGTATGCCAGAACGGATAATTTTCGTACATATTAAGAACTCTCGGGATGCCGACAGTTCCTCTCTTTGCTTCGTCTTCGGGAAGCGGTTCATAATTAAAATACCGTTTAAGCTTGTATTCAAAAAGATTGGGGATATTGTCCTTGTTCTTTTGCTTGCCGATACCTCGCTCGCAGCGGTTGCCCGAAATGTACTGACGTCCGCCGGAAAATCTGTTGACGGTAAGACGGCAGGAGTTTGTGCAGCCCTTGCATTTAGCCATGCTGGTCTCGAATCTTAATTCGCAGATATCGTCATAATCAAGCATCGTGGTATTGAAACCTTCGCTAAAGCGTTCCCTTGCGATAAGAGCGGCACCGAAAGCACCCATGATACCTGCTATATCGGGACGGATCGCCTTACAGTCGGCAACTTTTTCAAAACTTCGAAGTACAGCGTCGTTATAGAACGTACCGCCCTGTACAACGATGTTTTTACCAAGCGAGGATGCGTCATTGACCTTGATGACCTTAAAGAGGGCGTTCTTTATGACCGAATATGCAAGACCTGCGGAGATATCCGCCACGCTTGCTCCTTCCTTTTGCGCCTGCTTGACCTTAGAGTTCATAAATACCGTACAGCGGGTACCCAGATCGATGGGATGCTCTGCAAAAAGAGCGGCCTTTGCAAAATCCGTTACGGAATAGTTGAGCGATTTTGCGAATGTCTCTATAAACGATCCGCAGCCCGATGAACATGCTTCGTTAAGCTGTACGGAGTCTACGGTCTGATTCTTTATCTTTATGCACTTCATGTCCTGGCCGCCGATATCCAGTATACAGTCGACATCAGGCTCAAAGAACGCAGCGGCATAGTAGTGGGCAACGGTCTCGACCTCACCGTCATCGAGTAAGAACGCAGCCTTCATAAGCTCTTCACCGTATCCTGTCGAGCAGGAACGAACGATCGTGGAGTCTGAGGGCATGATCTTATATATATCTTTAAGAGCTTCGATGGCTGTCCTTAAGGGAGAACCGTTGTTGTTTGAATAAAAGGAATGGAGAAGAGTGCCGTCTTCGGATACGACCGCGATCTTTGTGGTGGTGGAACCTGCATCGATACCGAGGAAACATTTCCCGTGATAATCTTTAAGATCGCCCTTTTTAACGCAGGCTTTTTCGTGGCGGGCCTTGAATTCATCGTAATCCTGCTCGTTTTCAAACAAAGGCTCCATCCTGGCCACTTCAAAGTCCATCTTTATGCCTTTTGAAAGCTTGTCGGAGAGTTCTTTTAAGGTAAAAGAAACATCTTCTTTGGCATTCAAGGCAGATCCCATTGCGGCAAAAAGATGAGAGCGGTCGGTGTCGACGATATGCTCTTCATCAAGCTTAAGGGTACGTACAAATGCAACTTTGAGTTCGGTCAAAAAGTGGAGAGGACCGCCCAGAAACGCAACACGGCCTCTTATGGGCTTACCGCAGGCAAGACCCGAGATCGTCTGATTTACGACAGCCTGGAATATCGATGCCGATAAGTCTTCTTTGGTGGCACCGTCATTGATAAGAGGCTGTATGTCGGACTTTGCGAACACACCGCATCTTGCGGCTATCGTATATAAAGAATTGTATGACTTTGCATATTCGTTAAGACCTGCGGCGTCGGTCTGTAAAAGCGATGCCATCTGGTCTATAAAAGAACCCGTACCTCCGGCACAGATACCGTTCATACGCTGTTCCACATTTCCGTCTTCGAAATAGATGATCTTTGCGTCTTCACCGCCAAGTTCTATGGCTACGTCGCAGCCTTTGGTCATTTCCTGAAGTGCTGTGGAGACCGCTATGACTTCCTGAGTAAAGGGGACCGAAAGATGATTGGCAAGAGTGAGACCGCCGGATCCCGTGATCATGGGGTGTACGGTCAGATCGCCGAGTTCGTTCTCAGCTTCGTTTAAAAGCTTTAAGAGAGTATCCTGGATATTTGCAAAATGCCTTTGGTAATCCGAGAAAAGAACGTTCTTTTCCTCGTCCATCAGGGCAATCTTAACTGTTGTTGAACCTATATCAATTCCTAACGTGTACATCATAACCTCAAAAATCTTTGTTTCTTTTATATTATGATTGCTTAGACAAGCGTCATACATTATAGGTGAAGGAAAAATTTTTTTCAACGCTTATACGGCTCATAAATTGTAAAATAATAATAAAATTCTAAACGACTCTAAATATTTGATAAAAGATTTTTCACTCAATTGCAAAGGACTTTATTAAATGTTAAACTGAATTAGTTTTATTTGAAAGGAAGTATCATGAACAAACTTGAACGCAAATTCGGAAAATATGCGATCCCGCATCTTCCGTTGATCCTTATAATATGCTACGGAATAGGATATATTCTTCAGATTGCCGATAAGACAGGTAACATCAGATCTTTGATCTGCTTAAATCCATATCTTGTGGTTCACGGACAGGTGTGGAGACTTATCACATGGGTGCTCATACCGCCGTCGAGCTTTGATTTTTTCACGATCATCATGCTTTTATTCTACTATTCGATAGGAAGAACGCTCGAACAGGTATGGGGAAGCTTTAAGTACAATATTTACATTTTCTCCGGAATGCTCTTTACGATCATAGGCAGCCTTCTTTTAATGGGATTTATGTATCTTTTCCCCGATCAGATGATATACACGGCAGATCTTGCGACGGAGATGCAGATGTGCGGGCTTTACTATTTCTCGACTTATTATATAAACATGTCGATCTTCCTTGCATTTGCATGTACATTCCCCAACAATATGGTGCTTTTGATGTTCTTTATCCCGATAAAGATGAAGTGGCTCGGCATAGCTTATGCGGTACTGCTTATATATCAGGCGCTTGCGGGCGACGCTTACATCCGTGTTGTCATCGTTATGTCTTTGCTCAACTTCATTCTTTTCTTCTTCTTATACAGGAAAAAGAACAATCAGACCATACAGCAGATGTTTAAACAGGCCCAGCGCAAGCGGGAATACGAACAGCGCATGCATGCCGCTTCATCTTATACAGGCTATGATGACGGCTCGGGCCGTATAAGCAAACACCGCTGTGCGATATGCGGACGTACGGAACTTGACAATCCGGATCTTCAATTCAGATTCTGCTCAAAATGCAACGGTAATTACGAATATTGTAACGAACATCTTTTCAATCACAGACATGTGGAGTAACAAATGAGCGAACAGAGCGATTTTATAAAAAGGATAAATGAATTAAACGAACTCGCGGCCGATCAGGAAAATGTCATTTTCGAAGACCAGCTTTATGATATATTTCCCGAAGTTAAAGACAACGAAGCAAGCAGACAGGTGATCCTTGACTATCTTAAGGAAAAGAAGATCGGGCTGGACGAAAAGGTCAATGCCGACGATTATATGACCGATGACGAGAAAAACTATTTAAACTTTTATCTCGAAGACTTAAAGGGAGCGGGCACATTATCCGACGGCGAGCGCGAAGTATACAGAAAGCGTGCGATATCGGGAGATTCCGAAGCCAAAACGGTCGTACTTAACGATTATCTTATCAATGTTGTCGATATAGCCAAACTCTATGCAGGCCAGGGAGTTTTTGTGGAGGATCTTATAGGAGAAGCCAATATAGCGCTTGTAATGGCGCTTGATGATCTTGAAGCGCTTGAGAATGCCGATGAAGTGGACGGTTATTTTGGTAAGATCTGCATGGATACGATGCAGGATCTTATAGGTAAGAGACAGGATGAGTTAGTCGAAGACGAGAAGCTTTTAAAGAAGGTCAATAAGGTTGCCAAGGCAGCAAAGGAGCTTTCGGCGATGCTAGGAAGAAAGGTCACGGTCGAAGAACTTTCCGTTGAATCGGGTCTTTCAAAGGCTGCGATATTAAAAGCGCTTAAGCTTACCGCCAATAAGATAGAAGAGATCGAGACCGACGGAGGAGACAATAATGGATGAATTCAAGGGGTGTAAGAATTACACTCTTATCGGTGAGGAATGGCTTGAAGATATAGGATCGAAAGCCTATGTTTTAAAACATGACAAAACGGGCGCCAGAGTGTGCCTTTTAAATAATGACGACGATAACAAGGTGTTCGTAATAGGGTTTAGGACCATCCCGGATGATGCGACGGGTGTAGCCCATATTCTTGAGCATTCGGTTCTTTGCGGGTCCGAAAAGTACCCTGTCAAGGATGCGATGACGGAAGTCGGCAAGGGTTCCTTAAACACATTTATGAATGCCTTTACTTATGCCGACAGGACCCTTTATCCGGTGGCAAGCCTTAACGAAAAAGACTTCAACAACCTCATGAAAGTGTATCTCGATGCGGTATTCAGACCCCGTGTATACGAAGAACCCAGAACCTTTCTGCAGGAGGGCTGGCACTACGAACTTGAAGATAAGGACAGTGATATCATCATAAACGGTGTCGTATATAACGAGATGAAGGGTGTTTATTCTTCACCCGCGGATGTGAACGGCAGGAACACGTTTTCAAGTCTTTTCCCCGACACTCAGTACGGAGTCGATTCGGGCGGAGATCCGAAGTATATTCCGAAACTTTCATACGATGAGTTCATTAAGTTTCACAAGAGAATGTATCATCCTTCGAATGCAAGGATCTATATCTACGGAAATACCGATTTTGAAGAAAAACTTAAGTATATAGATGAGGAATACTTAAGCCGTTATGAAAAGATCGATCCCAAGACCGAGATAAAGCTCCAGGCTCCTTTTGAAAGTCCCAGATATATCACTAAAGAATATTCCATAGCCGATTCCGAGACGGGAAAGGATGCGGCTTTTCTTAACTATAATGTCTGCTGTGCAGATTTTGGCGAGACCGAGATCATCGACGCGATGAACGTTATCAATTATGCTCTTGTATCGGTTCCGGGAGCCAAGCTTAAGGAAAGGCTTTTGGGCGCGGGCATCGGTAAGGATGTGTATTCCGAATTTTCAACCGATGCCGGACAGAAGCAGTTTTCCATCATAGCCGAAAACGCCAATGCGGAGGATGAAGAAAAATTCGTAGAGATCATTGAAGATACGATAAGAGAGATCATCAAAGAAGGCTTTGACAAAAAAACACTTCTTGCCGCCATCACCTCCCAGGAATTTTCCTACAGGGAAGCGGATTTCGGGTATTATCCGAGAGGCCTTATCTATGGCATGAACGTATTTGAGATCTGGAATTATACGGACGACAATATTTTCAATGCTCTTAAACAGAACGCCGTATTCAAGGAATTAAAGGATAAGATGGAGACCGGTTTCTTTGAAAAGGTGTTAAAAGAACGCATTCTTGAAAATAACCATAAGACGGTGTTGAAGACCGTTCCGAAGAAGGGGCTTTCGGCGAAGGAAGACGAAAAACTTTCAAAGAAACTTAAAAAGTTAAAAGACAGCTTATCGGAAGAACAGATAGATAAGCTTATCGATGATACAAAAGCTTTAAAGATATTCCAGGAAGAGACCGATTCCGAGGAGGCATTGAGCACCATCCCCACGCTCACAAAGGATGATATTCCGCTCAAGGGCAGAAGGGTGGACTATAAGAAGGTTATCAAAGACGGCATAACTTATGTTGAGAATACGCAGTTTACCAACAATATCGCTTATGTAACGTTAAGCTTTACCCTTGATACATTGCCTAAACGTCTTTTAAAGGCGGTTTCCGTGATCAAGCTTTTGATGACTCAGCTTGATACGGAGAATTATGCATACAAGGACCTTATCAATGAGATCGGCATAATCGCGGGCGGTATGAATGTTTCTTCGGCCGTATACAGGAATGTATATGATTCCGATGTATTTGATGCAACACTTGAAGGAAGGTTCAAGACCCTTACCGAGAACATCGTTCCTTCGATCAGACTTATGTTTGAGATCCTGTTTTCCACAAAGTTCGATGATAAGAAGAGGATAAAGGATGTCCTTGAAGAAAATCGTACAAGGATCAAAGAATATCTGATCTCTTCGGGTCATTCGGTTGCATACTCAAGGCTTAATTCGTACAGTTCAAAAGCCGGCGTCGTGTCCGAAGAACTTTCCGGAATGGGACAGTTTCGTACCATAGACGACCTTTGCAATAACTTTGATGAAAAGATCGATCCTTTTATCGAAGATATAAAAGAAGCGCTTTCTTACATATTTACAAAAGAAAACTTAACGGTTGCGGTCAGTGCGGATAAAGAGGGTATAGAGAGATTTGAAAATGCATTTTCAGATTTTCTTAAGAATATTCCATCTAAAAAAACAGATTCCGTATCTTATAATATTGATCTAGGTAAAAAGCAGGAAGCATTTACTTCGGCTTCACAGGTACAGTATGTTGCACTGGGAGGAAATTTCAGAAAGCACGGGCTTGAATATACGGGTTCGCTTTCTGTTTTACGCAACATCCTGTCTACGGATTATCTTTGGACGGCTGTGAGGCTTAAGGGCGGCGCATACGGTGTAATGTGTGCGTTTACCAGAACAGGCGAATCGGTTATGGTCTCGTACAGGGATCCGAATCTTGAAAAGACGTTAAAGGCTTACGAGGGTGCGTACGATTATATAGCAGCATATCCCGACGATGATGAGCTTACCGAGAGGTTTATCATTTCATCCATCGGAGATGTCGATACACCGTTTACACCTTCACTTACCGCGCAGAGAGCCTTTGCGATGTACAAGAGCGGGCTTACCAACGAAATAGTCGATAAGGAAAGAAAAGAAATACTTTCAACGACCCCGAAGACCATACGTGACCTTAAGAAATACATCAAGGTACTCATTGATGAAAACGCTTTGGTCTGCGTGGGCGGTGAGGCGGCCATAAATAAGGCTTCCAAGCTTTTTGATCACATAGAACCTTTATTCTGAAAGTCGGACGATGACTTTAATCAAAGGAGGGGAAATTATGAAAAAGTTTAGAAAAACAGCAATATCCTTACTCTGTGCGGCAATTGTTCTTTCTTTTACGGCGTGCGGTTCGTCAGGGTATTCACCCAGCTACAACAAATCCTATGACAGTGCTACAAGCGCTGCACCCGCGTCATACGCTGCTTATGACGATTATGAGTATTATGACGGGGATTACGGTTACGCTGAAGAGTTTGAGGTTGCCGACGGAAGCGGCTCAAACTCGGGTTCTTCTTCCTCAGGTACTCCGAAGGTCAACGATACCTCGAGAAAGCTCATCAAGACCTTCAACATGACGGTCGAGACCGAGGATTTCAACGGCTTTACCGATGCGATCTCCAAGAAGGTCACTGAACTTGACGGATATATCGAGAACATGGATACCTCTAACGGTTCCATATACAGTTCGTATTATCAGTCAAAGCGCTCGAGCATGACCATAAGGATCCCTGCCGACAGAGCGGATGATTTCATCAATATGATCGGCGAGAAGGGCAATATCACATATCAGAGTTTAAACGTCAACGACATCACTCTTCAGTATGTTGATATCGAAAGCAGAAAATCCGCTTATGAGACCGAGGAAAAGAGAGTACTTGAACTTCTTGACAAAGCTGAAACTCTTGAAGAGATCCTTATTCTTGAAGATAAACTCTCGGAAATAAGATATCAGCTTGAGTCGATCGAGTCGCAGCTTCGTACTTTTGACAATAAGATAGATTATTCGACCATATATCTTGAGATCAACGAGGTCAAGGTATACACCGAGCCCGTTGTGGAGCCCGAGACATACGGCGAAAGACTTGCAAACGCATTTACGAGAAACGTTAAGTCGGTATTTGAAGGCTTAAAGGACTTCCTTGTAGGATTTGTGGGAGCGATCCCTTCGCTGGTGATCCTTGCGATCGTTGTTTTGATCATAGTATTGATCATAAGAGGGATCGTAAAGTCTACCGATAAGCGCGCAAAGAAAAAAGCAGAAAAGCGCATGAAGGAATGGCAGGAACAGCAGCTTAAGCTTCAGGCGCAGGCAGAAGCTGAGGCAAAGGCACAGGCAGAAGCACAGGCCAAAGCAAAAAAGGCTGAAGAAAAAGCCGAAGTAAATGCCGAAGTAAAAGAAGAGAGTAATCCCGAAAATGGACAATAATCAAAAAAAATCCGGGTTTGCGACGATAATAGGACGGCCGAATGTCGGAAAATCGACACTCATGAACTGTCTTATCGGACAGAAGATCGCGATCACGTCCAATAAACCGCAGACTACGAGAAACCGAATAATGACCGTTTATACGGGCAATGAGGGACAGGTTGTGTTTCTGGACACGCCGGGAATCCATAAAGCCAAGAATAAGCTGGGTAACTATATGATGTCGGCCGCCAATTCTTCGGTTAAGGATGCGGATGTACTCATATGGATGGTGGAAGCGGGAAAAGAACTTTCAAATGCCGATAAGGACATACTTGAAATGCTTAAGACCGTTAATACTCCAAAGCTTTTGGTCATTAACAAGATCGATTCCGTTAAGCGTGAGGAAATACCGGACATAATAAGGTATTATGCCTCGGCAACGGGCTTTGACGAGATAATTCCCGTAAGCGCCACGGAAGCGACCAACACGGATGAACTTTTAAACTGTATATTTAAGTATCTTCCTTACGGTGAACCTTTTTACGACGAGGACACAGTAACGGATCAGCCCGTAAGACAGATCGCCGCAGAAATGATAAGAGAAAAAGCGCTTCATGCGCTTAATGAAGAGATCCCTCACGGAATAGCCGTCATGATAGAGAAGATGGACTTTTCGAAAAAGATCTGTGACATAGAAGCGACGATAGTCTGTGAAAAGGAAAGCCATAAAGGCATTATAATAGGCAAGGGCGGTCAGATGCTTAAAAAGATCGGTACCAATGCAAGATTTGAGATCGAAAAGATGCTTGAGCAAAAGGTCAATCTCAAACTCTTTGTAAAGGTCAAGGACCGTTGGAGGGATTCGGATTTCTTACTTAAGAACTTCGGATACAACAAAGACGATTTTAAGATAAAGAATGATTAAATATGAAAGGAGGGCTTCGATATCATGCAGGATTTTATGAAAGTTACGGGTATGGTCATCGGAGCCTTTCCGCAGGGTGAATACGACAGACGTATCATCCTTCTTACAAAAGAAAACGGCAAGGTAACGGCTTTCGTAAAGGGCGCAAGGCGGCAGGGGAGCAGGTTTACCGCCTCGACCGATCTTTTTACGTTCGGCGAGTTTGACCTGTATGTGGGAAGGACTTCATATAATATCCAGGATGCAAGGCCGCTTAACTATTTTGAATTTCTAAGAAGCGACATGGATGCTTCTTTTTACGGAATGTATTTTCTTGAGCTTTGCGATTATTATGCAAGGGAGAATAACGACGAAGCACTTCTTTTGCTCAATCTCTATCGCGCCGTTCAGGGACTTAAAAGCGATAAACTTGAAAACTCCTTCGTAAAAGCGGTGTTTGAACTTAAAACATTTATCATCGAAGGCGAGCTCATCCCGCCGGAGAAGTTTAAAAACCTGCGTCCCGAGACGCTTGAGGCGGTCAAGTACATAGCTGCTTCTTCGATCGAAAAGCTTTATTCTTTTGCATTGAGCGAAGAAGGAACAAAAGAACTTAAGGAACTTGCCGAATACGAAAGAACACACCTTGTGGACAGACATTTAAAGAGCCTTGATATATTAAAGTCGATGTAAATAAGCCCTTTTAAGAAAAAGAGTTGAAAACCCATGGGATTTTTATTATAATTCCATGGGTAAATTATTATAAAGACAGGAGAAATGTTATGGAAAAGTCAATGGACAAAATTGTTGCTTTAGCCAAATCGAGAGGTTTTGTGTATCCCGGTTCCGAGATCTACGGCGGTCTTGCCAACACATGGGATTACGGAAACCTTGGCGTAGAGCTTAAGAATAATGTAAAAAAAGCCTGGTGGCAGAAGTTTGTACAGGAAAACCCCTATAATGTAGGCGTTGACTGCGCGATCTTAATGAACCCTCAGACATGGGTCGCATCGGGTCACTTGGGTAGCTTTTCGGATCCGTTGATGGACTGTAAGGAATGTCATGAAAGATTCAGAGCCGACAAGATCATCGAGGACTTCGCTGCCGAAAAGGGCATCGAGCTTAAGTCGTCCGTTGACGGATGGTCTCATGAGGAAATGGAGAAATTCATCACAGACAACAACATTCCCTGTCCTTCCTGCGGCAAGCAGAATTTTACGAGCATCAGGGAATTCAACCTTATGTTCAAGACCTTCCAGGGCGTTACGGAGGATGCAAAGAACGTGGTATATCTCCGTCCCGAGACCGCTCAGGGTATATTTGTAAACTTTAAGAATGTTCAGCGTACTTCCCGTAAGAAGGTACCTTTCGGTATCTGCCAGATCGGTAAGTCGTTCCGTAACGAGATAACTCCCGGCAACTTTACTTTCCGTACAAGAGAGTTTGAGCAGATGGAGCTTGAGTTCTTCTGCAAGCCCGG
>JAEEMP010000078.1 GCA_016283275.1 Lachnospiraceae bacterium | reverse complement strand
GCTTATAATCGCGAATATAATATATATACCGGTTATCTTTTGGGTGAAAAGGTTACAGCCGCATCGACCGGTATCGGAGGTCCTTCAACCGCTATATGCGTCGAAGAACTCCACAATGTCGGAGCCGATACTTTTATCCGCACAGGTACCTGCGGCGGCATCGATCTTGACGTAAAATCGGGCGATATAGTAATTGCCACCGGTGCGATCCGCTACGAGCACACTTCCGTTGAGTACGCTCCCATAGAATACCCCGCCGTATCCGACTTCGATATAGCAATGGCGTTAAAAGAAGCCTCCTTGGAACTTAAAAATACTACCCACATGGGAGTGGTCCAGTGCAAGGATTCATTCTACGGACAGCACTCTCCGCAGAAAAGCCCCGTAAGTTATGAACTTTTAAACAAATGGGAATCCTGGAAGCGGCTTGGCGTAAAAGCATCCGAGATGGAATCGGCCGCACTCTTCGTAATAGCCAATGCGCTTAAATGCCGTGCGGGCTCATGCTTTCATGTGATCTGGAACCAGGAAAGAGAAGCTGCCGGCCTTGATCAGGAAATGAGTGAGGATACTTCAATGTCCGTTAAAGTAGCCGTTGAAGCAATGAAAAAAGTCATCATGGCAGATAAAAACAGATAGGCATGTAAAACCAAACGCCGAAGGAATAACCTTCGGCGTTATTTTTATTCGTCGGTAAGATAGGGATCGTATGTAAGGCCTATCTTCTTTCCGTAGAACTGCCCCATTGTATAGTTTGGCCATTCATCCGGATAGATGTATATATCCCCAAAATAAAGCATTGAATCCCTTGTCGTGATCGGATCCACCAGCACAAGTTCTTCGTCGGAACTTTTTATAGTCTCAAACCGTCTGTCAAGTTCCTCTGCAAAAGCCTTCGCGGTGCCGTTTCGAAGTTCGTGATATGCTCTTAAAGAATTGGATTCGAACCCGTTCTGAACGCCTATAAAGAGAAAACAAAGGCTTAATACCATTATAACAGCGGAAACGGTAGGAAAAGTCCCGGCTCCACATATCTTTTCGACATCCAGATAGCCTTTATTGGCAAGCCATCCCAGTATAAACACATAATTCATCCAGGATAAGATCATAAAAGCCACATATACTGAATTTTCAAGCCTTCCCGCGCCAAACGTCTGCGTAGGGAGATAAGGTACGCACCACATTCCGCATATGATCATCAGTTCCGACAAAATCTGAACGATCGGAAACCTCTTCGGCATGTGTTCTTTTGCCTTATACACAAGTTCGAGTGTAAACGGGGTGATCAGCAAAAATCCTATCAACCACATGAATGTGATTTGAGTTCCCGAATCGTTTCGAACTTTATTGATAGTAGCAATTACAGTATCAAAAGGTGAAGCCATAATATAATTCTGCTGACGGCTCTTTGAAGCCGGCGATATTACAGACAGCAAAAATCCCGCTATAGCTATTCCAAAACCCGGAAGCGAATAATATCTCTTTTTAAATATGATCAGATATCCCGAAATAAGCATCAGGATCAGTATCTGTTCAAAAGCGATGATCTGGCTTGAACCTGCAATGAGCAGAATAAAAATGGATGAAAGCACATTTAATCTTTTAAATCTCTTCCCTTCAGAATAATATGCGTCAAAGATCATAAACGGTATCACAAATACCAGGACCATCCACGGAGTATAAGAAAACGCCCCGCAAAACCAGAATAACCCCTCGGTTGTCGATGGCAACCACATGATCAATGCGGCCAAAAACGCGAGTGTCCATGCATAAACATGCATTTTTGACGTCTTTATATAAATCCTGTTAAGGACAAAAATGCAATAATAAATGCAGCATCCGATAAAACCAATATGGATAAGAGGAGTTACGGACAGTAATCTTTCATTCCACATAAGCGGACTGAAAACCAGAAAAAAGGAATTAGTGAATGTTCCCTGCCAGCTTTTCCAATACCTTACCATTGTTTTAAACGGAACCGTAAGATAAGCTACAATCACATTTGTACCCGAATTGATCGTTTCTTTTAACTGTACAAGGTAATCATAATCATCCATGGACGGTCTTGAATAAAAGCCCAGAACGACTATGGGAATGATCACACATACGGATACAAACGCCGTTATAACAGGCAGCAAAACTTTATATGTTTTATTGTCCAAAAATTTCTTCATGCTTTTCTCGCTTTACCAGGATAATGCTTGTCAAAAACAACAGTGTAAAAACGGTACGACCGGGATATGCCGAAGTCTCAAAAAATCCGTAACATATAAAATCCAAAAATGTTAACGCTGTAAAAAGATATTGCCATGGCAGTTTCTCTTTTTCTTTATAATACCTGATAAGTATATAAACCGGCATACCGAATGCCCAAACAAAAAACAGCACTCCGGGGACTGTTCCGTAACCGTACGCAAAAAACAAAAATGAATTGTGCGGATGATTGCAGGCAAAGTTCGGGGTTACCTGAATCTGTTCATATGACTCTTCATGACCGAATACATTGAGATGCGAACCAAAATACATCCAGACATATTTTCTGATACCCAATATCACATCTATCTTACCGTATCTGACCTCTTTGAAATATGCATCCGCCGTAGACTGCTCTGTGGAAAAAGCAGGATTATAATCCGCAGAAACAATTTCCGCATTAGCTTCATAATCAAGTCTTCCAATCGCACTCAACATCGCATCAGTAAAAGAAACATATCTGCTTGCGTCATTTATGTCTTCCGATTTTATTGAAGCCGAATTATCGTATTCATCGCCGAAGAATACCGGATGATGCCTCAATTGAGGAAAATATCTTATAGCGGCATAAACGGGAAACAGGCTTAACAAAAATACAAGCAGCATAGATACTCCCGAGATCATAAAGCCTTTAAATCCTCGTTTTCTGTATATTGTTTCATCTACAATAAGATATACGAGAGTGATCGCGACAAAACCGAGCAACGCGCATCTGCAAGCCGTAAAATAAACAAAAGACCAAAGAGCACAGGATAACACAAAAAACAGTGCCCTTAACATTTTTGTATTATTTCGTTCCCTTAACAGATGTATCTTTATCAATACCGCAGAATAACTTACAAGATAAAATAAGGCGTTCATGTTGGAATTTGCAAAAAATCCCCAATAACGCGCATTATAATACGGTCTATAGAGAAATGCCAGACTCTGGATCATAAAGAATGCCACTATAAGTCCGTCGACCATTGATTCAAAAATGATGTTTTTATCGTCTTTATCAAGCGGTGCTAGATAAAAACTTCCGAACATCATAAGATACCAAAGCGGCCAAACGGTACGGTTTATGGAAAGGACGCATAAGAACATCATAAAAGCCCATGCATAAAAGAAAAAGCTCATCTTCCGCTCTTTTTGGTCCCTGTTTTCAATAAAGAACATAATAAAGAGCCGAATAATTATAAAACCGTAAGTATATACATTGAATTCGGCAACAAGAAAGCGGGATGTGAAAACATCCTTTTCCGCAAAGAAATGATAGATGACCGGGATCATTATCCCTCCCAAAACTGCCCAGATATAATAAGGCAGTCTGAGAAAATCCTTAAATCTGAATCTTAACGCAACAAACGGAAAGATACAAAATCCTATACAATTAAGCGCAACAGCGGCGCTTTCAAAACTTGCATTTGTCTTAAAACACTCTATAACGGCAATTCCCAAAACCGCAAGAACAAGTATTATTCGTTTTAACAAAGTCTTGTTTACTGTCATTTTCATACCCTTTTACGGAACCATATTTTTTGCATCACCGTAGCTGGCCGGCTCAAAAAGATATATTATGATGTCCGGATCCTTCTCTTTAATATAACTTTTTGCGGAAGAATCATCAATATACCTTAGATCGATCATATCAAGTTCGCTCACGTTCAAAGAAAGAAAACCTGCGACCGGGACGGCATATGAATCCTTTACCAATACAACCTTTGCACCGTCGGTAAAAAGCTTGTTTTTTATCTCAACACGATCACAGTCTTCACCCAGATATGCATAGTGTCCGTATCTTGAAAAACTGTATCCGTCCAAAAACTCATATCGCACCATGCTTTTTTCGAAGTCACCCTCATAAACCGTATCCGTCGAAGGATACCTTACTTCAAATTCGGTTTCAAAGGACGGCAGATACAGGGAAACATCGTCAACACCGCCGTAGTATATTCCCGAAAATCTTCCGGCACTTCCGAGATGGGTCTTATCATATATTTGGATCGTAAAATCATCCGGCGATAAATCCCTGTATACATTAAATCCGCTGTCTTTGATATATTCTGAGATCTCCGCGGCACATATAAAAGCCCCTTCGTTGTTCCAGTGATGGTCGCTTTTGTAAAAATACGAATACCAGTCATCGGGCATGCTTT
>JAEEMP010000077.1 GCA_016283275.1 Lachnospiraceae bacterium | reverse complement strand
TTCTTTATGCGGTTATACATATAGATACGACGACGGTTGAACTCGTCTTTCATCGTCTTCATGGCATCCTGCGGTCCGGTAAGCGCTTCAACCGAAGCATACTGCGCAATGGAATTGGGATTGGATGTCGCATGACTCTGCATTGCTCCCATAAGCTTTGCGATCTCAACGCTCGATCCCGTGTAACCTATTCTCCAGCCGGTCATCGCATATGACTTTGAAAGACCGGAGCATGTGATCGTTCTTTTATATATCTCATCATTAAGAGAAGCAATACTTACGTGCTTTTCGTCGCCGTAGATAAGATACTCGTACATCTCATCGGATACGCAATAGATATCTCTTTTTACGATAACATCCGCAAGTTCTTCAAGTTCTTCCTTTGTATATATCATACCGGTAGGATTGCTCGGTGTATTTAAAACAAAAGCCTTGGTCTTATCCGTGATCGCATCGTCAAGCTGCTTTGCGGTGATCTTATAGCCGTTTTCTTTGGCTCCGTACACAAAGACCGGAACACCGTCAGAAAGCTTTACCATTTCGGGATAACTTAACCAGTACGGTGCGGGGATGATCACTTCATCACCGGCATTTAAGATCGCATCGAATACATTTGTAAGACCCTGCTTACCGCCGTTTGATACAACGATCTGGTTAGGCGCATAATCAAGATTGTTAAACTCTTTAAACTTTCTGGAGATCGCCGCCTTAAGCTCATTGGTGCCCGATGCCGGAGTATACTTTGTAAAGCCGGTCTTTATAGCCTCGATACCCGCATTGCATACATTTTCGGGTGTATTAAAATCCGGTTCTCCTGCTCCGAAGCCCACAACATCAACTCCGCTTGCCTTAAGTTCTTTAGCCTTCGCGGTGATCGCAAGTGTGGATGAAGGTTTTACCGCCTGTGCCTTCTTCGATAATGTCAGTGACATATTATCCTCCTAATAAAATTTCTTTTTATGATTTTAACCAAGTGATATACCTGTGTCAATATGTAAATGGATTATTGTATACAATAATCCATTAGTATTTGCAGGAGGCAGACGGGCAAAAAAAATTCTCTATGCATGCTCACATGCAATAGAGAATTTTATTTTGAACGGATGAAGACTGCGAAGCAGTCATCTTTCAAGTATGAATAAAAAGCATACGCGCAGCGGATGCACAGCATCGAAGATGCGCTTTTATGAATACTTGAAAGCTCCTACAAATAAAAACTCAGATCCTGTTCTCCCAGATCTGTTCTCTCATATCCTGTTCTCCCTGCAGGTCATATAAATGATCTGGTACTTCTCTGCCACGCTTTCCACAAGCTTTTTGGCTCCGTTTAATTTTTCATCGTCAAGATTGACAAACGGATCGTCCAATATGAGCACCGGCTTCTCGCCTTTGTACATCGCATCCGCCATCGATAATCTCATGCAAAAACCGCAAAGATCCTGATAGCCGTAGCTTAAGGTCTCGCGCTCACGCTGTGCACCCTGTTCGGTCTTTGTAAGCTTCATATTGGCATCGAGTTTAAATTCGTCTTTGGTGCCGCATAAAACTTCATAATATTCATCAAATCCGCTTTGAAGCGGTCCTATATATTTGGACGTAAGATTTTCCCTTGCGGTATTTAAAAAGTCTCTGACCTTTACAAGCGTCTCACGCTTTTTCTTAACAGACAGAATCTCACCGTTAAGCCTCTCCGTTTCCTCGGTATCATCCAGAAAGGCTTCAAAACGTTCGTTATATGAATCAAGATTATTGGCATCGATCTTAAGTAAGCCCTCAGCCTCTTCAAGTCTTCCGTCAATGTCCTCCTGAATTGAATTAAGTTCGTCCGCCGATATCATATCGGCTTCGTCCACGATCGCATTGACATCATCCATGTCGTTATCCGATTCAAACTTTTCTTTTCTTAACAGAGCATCCTTGTAGAGGCTTTCTTTTGCGTTAAAGCTTTCTATATGCTTTCCTATATCAAGTAATTGCGAATCGATATCCGGCATAGGGGTAAAAGAAAAAGCATTGAGCTGTTCATTTAAGGTTTCCTTGGCTTTGCTTATCTGAAGCTCCGCATTTCCCTTTTCCGTAACGCGCTTCGCAAGGTCGATATAACGCTCACGTTTACCCTTAAGTTCTGTAAGCATGTTCTTAAGATCGTCTGAATCTTTAAAAAGACCGAAGCCTTTTAAATAATCCGCTATATCGTGTTCAAGCCGTGATATCTCGTCTTTGTGGTTAAAATTTTCCGCCTTTTCAGCCTTTTCACTTAACTTTTCGTAATTGGAAGCATCCGTATAAAGAGTAAAAAGAACAGCTTTAAGATCGTCTTCATAGAATATATTATGTCTGTCAAGGTACCCCTTTACACGTCTTTCCTTTTCTTCCGCCTCTTCGGAAAGTCTGTTGATCTCATCGGTCTTCTCGGCGATCTCTCCCTCGATCTCATTAAATCTTTTGCTGTTTCTTACGATCAAAAAAACAAAAGTAGTAAAGATCATTAATCCAAGAGCGATAACGATGATATTTAAAAATCCTCCGAAAACATTTTCAATGAGTGCGTTAAGAGAAGGCACAACGGTAAACAAAAGACCGGTTAAGGATATTAAGACTCCGATCAGCAAAACCGTAAGAACCCTGCCTGACGAAGCCTTTTTAAGCGCATTAAGGTCCTTTATGTCGCGGTCTCTGTCATTAGTCTTCATAACGGCATTGGCATCGGCGTTCTCCTTGGCCGACCAGTCTTCGTTAAGCTTTTTGACCGTTTCGGAAGGATTCCGATCGTTATTGAATATTTCCTTTAAAAACGAATATCTGCCGCTTTCCTCTTCGCTTAAAGTGTTTTTGGCATCCTCGGCCTTAAGATCGTAAAGTCTGTTTGTTTCGGCCATATATCCGTTAATGGTATCTTCATCGGGAACGCCGTCTTTAAAAGCAGAACAAAGACTGTCATATGCCGCCTTTTCGGTGCCGTTCAACATGTGGCTTTCGCTTACCGCTCTTGCGGACTGAAGACTTCTGTTTGCGCTCTCCCACTCCTTAAAGCGGTCCGGGCCGGGAACCTCACCGGGGAAATAACCCTTTTCTTCATTCATGGCTTTTTCTTTTAACAAAAGGTCTTCGGTAAGTTCCGCGTAGCGGGTCTTAAGTGCAATACGGCCGGCGGCTTTGGTGGCCCTGTCCTTTCTTAAGCTTAACTCCCTGTTTTCCTGCTTGATTCTGTTAATTTCCTCTTTGCGGGAATCGATCCTGGCCATGAGCGTATCGATGGACTCTTCGATATTGGCATTCTGATTAAGCCGTCCTCTCACTATAGAAAGGTCGGCGGATAACTTGCCCTGAAGCCCGGTCTTGGTGGTATTAAGCCTGTTGATCTCGTCTTTGAGCTTCTTCTCGGCGCTTTCAAAACGGTTCAGATCGATGGAATCCGAGATATTGCCTATGCGGGAATTGATGTCGCCCGAAGCGTCCGAATTGGCGCAATCGTTCTGGCTTATAAATACCGTTTTGTTAAATGACTCGGAATTGATATGGAAAAGTTCCTCTCCGATATTTGCCGAAAAATCCGAAACTTCAAGGTTTGTGTCGGCATTTCTTAATACAAAAGTATCCTCGGCATCCTTTGATCCAAAGAACCTTTCAATTATATAGTGTCTGCCTTTGGTCTCAAATTTAAGGCTTCCGCCGTATGCTCCGCCCTGCCATGGTTTGAATTTGCGCCTTTCATTATTTGAAACACCGGTCCTTCCTTTACCCTCAAGGCCGTAGAACATTGCTCTTATAAAAGCGGCAAGCGTGCTTTTGCCCCAACCGTTATTCTGCTTTATGACATTTATGCCATCATTAAAATCTACCTTGTAATCATGGAGTTTACCGAAGTTCTCGATATGACAATATTCAATCTTCATCGATATCACCTCCCGCTATGACATTAAGACCGTATCTTATGATATCCGCCTTTTCGTCATCATCAAGTTCCGATGCTTTCACGATCCTCACAAACTCGCCTTTTAACGATTCGTCCAGCATAAAAGCATCATAATCGACATGAAGTTTGGTATTGTCATAAACCTTTAAAAAATAATAATCGTCTTTAAGCGAATTTGCGATAAAAGCAATATCCTTTTCGCATTCAACATCCACCTCTCCCGTAAGAACGACCTTTACAAGATCTTCATCGGACGCATCCGACGAAGAAAGCACATTCTTAGCCCGGAGTATTATGTCGGGCGATGCGTTGAGCCCCGTAATATCCACATTTATCTCGTAAAGCTTTCTTAAGGCAAAAGAAACAAATCTGTCATCTATATTTCCGCTTTCCGTATCGATATTCAGTTCCACAAAACCGTGCTCACCGCACTCATCAAAACCTCTGCCCTCAAGGCAGCCGGAATAACAGTACTTACCCTCACCGTCCAGCATATCGCATTTATATTCGTGAATATGCCCGAGAGCAAGGTAATTGATGCCTTTATTCCTGAATGCTTTAAGATCGATGATCTCCGCCTTGTCTTTGGCGGCCGCTTCCGATTCCTGTCCGTGAAGCATGACAATGTTTATGTCCGAAGGATCCGGCACAAAATTAACCTGCGCGGAAGCCGTGTTCGCCCCGTTAAACTCTATTCCGTAAAGCTTGACCTTACCGTCGGACGTAAGGTCGTATTCGGTCCATGTATCGTTAAAAAGCTTAAGATTAACCGGGATATCTTCCTCGGAACTTAAGAAATTATCGCTGTCATGGTTGCCTTTAAGATAATAAAAATCGATATCGGGATGATTTTCGATCTCGGAAAGGACCGTATTTCTGGCCGTGGCCGAAATCACCTTTGTGTCAAAAAGGTCGCCGCATATAAGTATGGCTTCCACACCGTTATCGGCCGCATAAGAAACCATGCGCTTAAAAGTAAGCAAAAGTTCCTGCTTGCGCTGTTTGGCCTTTTCCTTATCAAGATTGGCTGTAAGTTTGGAATCGAGGTGCAAATCCGCACAGTGAATGATCTTCATAATAACCCTCACAACAAAAGAAACATTTCTCAATCAGAACAAACGTTTGTATAAAGTGTATCATCATCCTCATACAAGGTCAAGAAAAATCCCGACATTGAGGATAATCTCAATGCCGGGATCAAAATCGGCTTTTATTTACCGCGAACGTCGCTCCATTTCCATTCCGCTACTTCGGGAAGATCCAAGCCCACTTCGTGGATGTACTGCTTATGCTCCACAAGCTTGTCGCTCATCTTCTGATAGAGATAAGCTCCTCTGTTTCCGAGTCTCGGAAGGAACTTGATCGCTTCCATGACAAGGTGGAAACGGTCTATATCGTTTTGTACACGTACATCGAAAGGAGTCGTAATGGTACCCTCTTCCTTGTAGCCTCTTACATGCATGAGACGGTTGTTGTGTCTTCTGTAAGTAAGCTCATGGATAAGAGATGCATATCCGTGGAAGTTAAAGATAACGGGCTTATCCTTTGTAAAGAGGATATCATACTCGGCATCGGTAAGACCGTGCGGGTGCTCTGTCGAAGGCTGAAGCTTGAACAGATCGACTACATTGATGAAACGGATCTTAACTTCGGGAAGTTCCTTATTAAGTATCGAAACTGCGGCAAGTGCTTCAAGTGTGGGTGTTTCACCTGCGGAAGCAAATACGATATCGGGTTCAGCGCCCTGATCGTTGCTTGCCCACTCCCAGATGCCGATACCCTGTGTACAGTGTTTGATCGCTTCATCCATTGTAAGCCACTGCGGACGGGGATGCTTGCTGGCTACGATAACATTTACATAGTTACGGCTTCTGATACAGTGATCGAAAGTCGAAAGCAGGCAGTTACTGTCCGGAGGAAGGTAAAGTCTTACGACGTCTGCCTTCTTGTTGGCGATGTGATCCATAAAACCGGGATCCTGATGTGTGAACCCGTTGTGGTCCTGCTGCCATACCGTTGAAGCCATTATAAGGTTAAGTGATGCGATCTCTTCTCTCCAGGTGAGCTGGTTGCAGACCTTAAGCCACTTAGCATGCTGAGCCGCCATCGAATCAATGATACGTGCAAATGCTTCGTATGTGGCAAAGAAACCGTGACGTCCGGTAAGAAGATAACCTTCAAGCCATCCTTCACACATATGCTCGGAAAGCATCGAATCCATTACACGGCCTTCCGAAGCAAGATGATCGTCTATATCAAGAGTCTGAGCGTTCCAGTCTCTGTTCTCTACGTCGAATACCGCATTAAGTCTGTTTGAATTGGTCTCATCGGGACCGAATATCCTGAAGTTCCTGCTGTCGGCATTGAGTTTGAAGATATCTCTTACAAACTTGCCAAGCTCTGTCATATCCTGACCGTCCTTGGCACCGTGTTCTTTTACCTCGACCGCGTAATCCTTAAAATCGGGAAGTCTTAAGTCTCTTAAGAGCTTACCGCCGTTTCCGTGAGGATTTGCGCCGATCCTTGAATCTCCTGTAGGTGTAAGGGCCTTGATCTCGGGAAGTATCTTTCCGTCATCGGTAAAGAGTTCTTCGGGATGGTAGCTCTTAAGCCAGTCGGTAAGAACCTGAATGTGATCGGGCTTGTCCATCATAACGGGTACCTGATGAGCTCTCCAGTAACCCTCTACCCTGTCGCCGTCCACAAACTTGGGGCCTGTCCAGCCCTTGGGTGTACGAAGTACTATCATAGGCCATACGGGACGGGAAGTATCGTTGTTCTCGCGGGCGTTTTTCTGGATCTCTTTTATCTTTTCGATAACGATGTCCATTGTCTCGGCCATCTTCTTGTGCATTGCCATGGGCTCTTCGCCCTCTACGAAATAGGGTTCCCATCCGCAGCCATGGAAGAAATCAACGATCTCCTCTTTGGATATACGTGCGAATATCGTAGGATTGGCAATCTTATAACCGTTTAAATGAAGAATGGGAAGAACGGCACCGTCGGTAACGGGGTTTAAGAACTTATTGGACTGCCATGATGTTGCAAGGGGTCCTGTCTCAGCCTCGCCATCGCCAACCGTAACGGCAGCGATAAGATCGGGATTGTCAAATACAGCACCGAATGCATGGGCTATGGAGTAACCAAGCTCACCGCCTTCATTGATGGAACCGGGTGTCTCGGGTGCACAATGGCTGGGCACACCACCCGGGAAAGAAAACTGCTTGAACATCTTCTGAAGACCGTCGATGTCTTCGCTGATGTTGGGATAAACCTCACTGTAAGTACCTTCCACATATGTGTTTGCAATGTAGAAGTTTCCGCCGTGGCCGGGGCCCGACAGAAGGATCATATCAAGATCGTAGCGCTTTATGGCACGGTTTAAGTGCGTGTACACAAAGTTCTGACCGGGAACGGTTCCCCAGTGGCCTACGATTTTCTTTTTGATGTCTGCAGCCGTTAACGGGCGCTTTAAAAGCGGATCGTCCAAAAGATAAAGCTGGGCTGCCGAAAGATAATTGACCGTTCTGAAATACTTGTCCATTTTGGCAAGAAGTTCATCTGTGATCGGTCCCTTTTCTTCACAGGTAATTGCGTTGTTCTCCTGCATAATTAACTCCTTCCTCCTTTAATTGATCAATCAACTACAAAAGTTAACACAACCCCAAGTATTATTCCATTGCATTTTAAACAAAAATTTACGCTAAATTGTCGTTAAATTCTGCCTTCTTAAAAAACGATCTGATTTCTGCCCGAATTTTTACCCGTATACATCTTCTCATCCGCCTGCTTTATGATGCTTTCGGCATCGGATTTAAAATCATATTCCGCAAGTCCCATTGTCATGGTAATGCCAAAGCTTCTCGAACCTATCGTAAACTTAAGGCTTCGTATATCATTAAAAACTTTGGTGAGTATGTCAAATGCCGCATCGCCGTTCATGCGGTCAAATACCATCAAAAACTCTTCTCCGCCCCAGCGGCCGGAAAAGATATGCTCGGTTGAATACGATTTGAACACATCCGCAACCTTCTTTAATACCTCATCGCCGACATCGTGGCCGTAACTGTCGTTAACCTTCTTAAAGAGGTCTATATCACACATTGCAACACTGTACCCGCGGGGATCGTTTTCGGAATAGATATTTTCAAATTCCTCAAGGATACGGCGTCTGTTGTATAAGCCCGTCAGAGCATCGGTATTGGCTTCGTTTTCAAGCTGAATATTGTACTGCATAAGCTTACCGTCTTCCTTCTGGGTCTCGTTCGCATAAATAAAACAGAACCCCCCTACGGCAACATATACGCACATCGAGATGATGCACTGAAGCACGAATCCCGAACCGGAATCCTCTTCAATGATCGGGATCGATAGATTGACACTGTAAAAGTATAAGATAAGCCTCACACCCAAAAGGACGATACAGCTTAATGTCTTGGACCATAAAGGTATATAAGTACAGCAAATGATGATAACAAGGATCAATAAAAGAAGCTGCTGAACACCCGACGACCAGCCAAAGAACGTGACCTGTTCAAAAAGCCACGGGAACCAGATCACCAAAATGAACACAAGAATCTTTCTCGATCTTACGTTATAGGAAAAATACATCAAAGAAATAAACAGCACAAGAAACAGTACGGAATAAAATCTTGCAGGCATGGAACCGTACATTATACCTATAACAAATTCCGCAACTGAAATGATGATA
>JAEEMP010000076.1 GCA_016283275.1 Lachnospiraceae bacterium | reverse complement strand
GTTCCTCAGGAATTCGTTAAGATGGTTAACCAGTACGGCGGAAACATGCCCGATGCAGTAGGTATTCCGGAAGAACAGCTTCGTAAGGCTGCTACACTTGCTGTATGTAAGATCAATATCGACTCCGATATCCGTCTTGCTATGACAGGTAATATTCGTAAGTACTTTGCAGAGCATCCGGATCACTTCGATCCCCGTCAGTACTTAAAGCCCGCTCGTCAGGCAGTTAAGGATATGGTTGCTCACAAGATCGTTAATGTTCTTGGTTCGGACGGCAAGGCTTGAGAATAGGCTTGATCTAATCCAATCCGGGGAGGTGATATCTCACCTCCCCGTTTTTATTTTTCGTTAATACTATGGTACTATACTGATTACAACGAAAGGAGGGCGACGCATATGGATATAGCTGCACTGGCTATGACGATGTCCCAGATCAATATTCAGAATGATGTCGGAACGGCTGTTTTAAGTAAAGCTCTTGATACAAACGAATCAATGGGCAAACAGATCGTCAATATGATCGATCGCTCTGCAATGGAAGTTTCGGTTAATCCGAATATAGGATCCAACATCGATGTATCGTGTTAAAAAAGGAAGTTGCTAGGCAACTTCCTTTTTTATGTTCATATTAAGTCTTTACTTAAAAACTCCTTCAATTTATAATTAATCAGAAGGAGTTTTTTGGTATGAAAATCAACATTTATTACGGTGGACGCGGTCTTATAGATGACCCGACTTTGTTTGTGATCAATAAGATGCAAAATGTTCTTGAAGAGCTTCATGTTACCGTGGAGCGCTACAATCTGCATGAGCTTAAAAATACCATAACTACTCTTCCGCAGACTCTTAAATCCTGTGACGGGGTTATCCTCGCAACGACTGTCGAATGGTACGGAATAGGCGGATATATGACGCAGTTTCTGGATGCCTGCTGGCTGTACGGGGATAAGGAGAAGATAAGCCATATATATATGTCTCCGATAGTAATGGCCACCACATACGGAGAACGGGAAGGCAAGCTTAATCTTTCAAACGCATGGGAAATTCTGGGCGGACTTCCATGCAGCGGTATCTGCGGTTATATTGAAGACATATCGATCCTTGAGCAGAGTGAGGATTATTTACGGCTTATCGAAAAGAAAGCCGAGAATATGTATCGGACCATCAACCAGAAGGTTCCGAGTCTTCCTGCCAGCAATCAGGCTGTTAAGAAAAAAGTCAACATCACAAAGAATGCGGATCTTACGCCTCAGGAAACCGAACAGCTTTCTCAGTATGCATCGGATGACGCATACGTGCAGAAGCAAAAGGAAGATATTACCGAGCTTGCAAGTATGTTCAGAAACCTTATGGGAACAGGTTCCGAGAATAACGAAGATGAATACATAAAAGAATTTGAGGATGCGTTTAAGCCTCAGGCGGGAACGGATGCAAGTTATCTTTTCAGGATAAATACTCATAAACTTCCTTTATTTGTTTCAATTGAAGGCCCGGAACTCAAATGTATATACAAAGAGGCGGATAAGGTCGATGTCGAGATAACTTTGGATGCCGAAAAACTTAAAAACATAGTAAAAGGCAATGCAACGTTCCAGCGTACCTTTATGGCCGGAGAGATGAAGATGAAAGGCGATTTTACCGCTTTAAGGGCTTTGGACAGCCTGTTTGTATTTTCGTAAATAATATCCTTAAGGAGAAACATATATGAAAGACGATTGCATTTTTTGTAAACTTGCCAACGGTATATTTGATACGAACATAATATACGAGGACGATACATTTACGGTCATTCTTGACGCATCACCTGCCAATCCCGGTCATGCTCTTATTCTTCCGAAAGAACATTATCAGGATGTATTTGATATAGACGAAGAGGTGCTCGGTAAGGCAATGAAACTTGCCAAGCGTGTTGCCGCACGCCAGCTTGAAGTTTTAAAATGCGACGGCGTCAATATTATTCAGAACAACAAAGAAGCTGCAGGGCAGAGTGTACTTCACTATCATCTGCATGTTATTCCGAGATATAAGGATGACGGCCAGAAAATGCTTTGGAAGCCTAATACGGTAACCGATGAAGTACAAAAGGAAATGAAAAACAAACTGTTTTTTAAATGATGTATTGTAAAGCATACTTTAGTGTTATAGTATGCTTATTTTAGTAAAACGTTTTACTTAAGGAGGGAAAAATGGGTTATACAAAGGAAGAGATCAAGAAATTAATTGAGGATGGGAAAGCAATTCTCGGTATTGAATTCGGTTCCACAAGGATCAAGGCAGTCCTTACGGACGACAACAATGCACCCATAGCATCGGGAAGTCATGAGTGGGAAAACCATTTGGACAACGGTATTTGGACATATCCGATGGATGAGATCCACGCCGGATTCAAGTCCTGCTATAAAGATCTAAAGAAAGATGTTGAAAACAGTTACGGCGTAAGGTTAAAGAAACTTGCCGCGATCGGTATCAGTGCGATGATGCACGGATATCTTGTATTTGATAAGGACGGAAAGCTTCTTGTTCCGTTCAGGACCTGGAGAAACACGATTACCGAAGAAGCATCCGCCAAACTTACGAAATGTTTTGATTACAATATTCCCCAGCGTTGGAGCATAGCGCATCTTTATCAGGCGATATTAAATAAGGAAGCCCATGTTAAAGACATTGCATTCCAGACAACGCTTGCAGGTTATATCCACTATATGCTTACAGGCGAGAAAGTTATGGGTATCGGTGAGGCCTCCGGTATGTTCCCTATAGATCCCGCCACAAAGGACTTTGATGCCGATATGGTTAAAAAGTTTGATGAAATACTTAAAGCGGAAGGCATGCCTTATACATTAAAAGAAGTCTTTCCTAAAGTTTTGGTTGCCGGCGAATGCGGCGGAAAGCTTACGGAGAACGGTGCAAAATTTATCGATGAAGACGGAGAGCTTGAGGCAGGTATTCCGGTAGCACCCTGTGAAGGCGATGCGGGAACCGGTATGGCAGCCACAAATGCGGTTAAAGTAAGAACAGGGAATGTTTCGGCCGGAACCAGCGTATTTGCGATGGTCGTTCTCGAAAAAAATCTTTCAAAGGTATACAGGGAAGTAGACCTTGTGACCACTCCCGACGGAAGTCTTGTAGGTATGATACACTGCAATAACTGTACATCGGACTTAAATGCATGGGTTAATCTTTTTAAAGAGTCTTTGGAAGCATACGGTGTTGAAGTCGATATGACAAAACTGTTCTCGACACTTTACAATAAGGCACTTTCTGGCGACAAGAACTGCGGAGGACTTATTTCCTTTAACTATTTCTCGGGTGAGGGTGTTACAAAGTTTGATGAAGGACGTCCTCTGTTTGTGCGTGAACAGAATGCCAACATGAATCTTGCAAACTTTATGAGAACCCATCTTTACGCATCGCTTGCAACGCTTAAGATCGGATGTGACATAATGCTTAAGCAGGAAGGCGTTAAAGTTGACTCACTTACGGGTCACGGCGGACTTTTCAAGACAAAAGGCGTGGGACAGTCCATTCTTGCAGCTGCATTAAATGCACCGGTTTCCGTGATGGAGACCGCAGGTGAAGGCGGAGCATGGGGCATGGCATTGCTTGCCGCATACATGGTACAGAAAAAGGATAATGAGACTCTTCCCGAATACCTTTCAAACAAGGTATTTAAGGATATGAAGGCTGAGACCATGGCACCCGATGCCGCTGATGTAAAGGGCTTTGACGAATTCATTGAGAAATATAAGAATGCTCTTTCGGTAGAGGCAACGGCAGTACAGAACACAAGGTAAGTTTTTTTCAGGCGGTTTTTATGCCGCCTGATTATTTTAGAGAAAGCGAAGGAAAATGATATGTTAGAGCAGTTAAAAGAAAAAGTTTATGAAGCAAATATGCTTCTTCCGAAGTACGGTCTTGTGACTTTCACATGGGGCAACGTAAGTGCGATTGACAGAGAGAGCGGTCTTTTTGTAATAAAGCCCTCGGGAGTTGATTATGATAAGATGACTCCGGATGATATGGTCGTAATGGATCTTAACGGTGAAAAGGTCGAAGGAAAGCTTAAACCTTCATCCGATACTCCCACTCATCTTGAACTTTATAAGGCATGTCCCGATATCGGCGGTGTGGTCCATACGCATTCATCCTATGCCACAAGCTGGGCTCAATCCGGCAGAAACATTCCTTGCTACGGCACCACGCATGCGGATTATATTTACGGTGATGTTCCGTGTTTAAGATGTCTTACAAAGGAAGAGATAGATGAGGCATATGAAAAGAACACGGGTCTTCTTATAACGGATTACTTTAAAGATAAAGATTATATGGCTGTCCCTGCGGTTCTTTGCAAAAATCACGGTCCTTTTACATGGGGAAAGGATGCACATGAGGCCGTACATAATGCAGTGGTACTCGAAGAAGTTGCAAAAATGGCTTTCAGGACAGAGCTCATTAATCCCAATGTAAAGCCCGCTCCGCAAGAACTTCAGGACAAGCATTATCTTCGTAAGCACGGAAAGAACGCTTATTACGGACAAAATTAGAGCAAAAAATGGGTAATTTTTAGCATCCGTAAATAGACTTTAATTATATGATGTGATACAGTGTGATAAGAAAAATATAAACATTTTAAAGGAGAATACTATGGAAAACCTTGAACTTCAGAAAATGGCAAATGAAGTTCGTAAGGGTATCGTAACGGCTGTGCACGGTGCTAAGGCCGGTCATCCCGGCGGATCTTTATCAGCGGCAGATATCTTTACGTATCTTTATTTTGAAGAAATGAACATTGATCCCAAGGACCCCAAGAAGGCCGACAGAGACAGATTTGTTCTTTCAAAAGGACATACGGCACCCGGTTTATACAGCGTACTTGCGAACCGCGGTTATTTCCCTGTAGCCGATCTTCCCACACTCCGTCATCTTGGTTCATATCTTCAGGGACATCCCTGCATGCAGGAGACTCCCGGTGTTGATATGTCGTCGGGTTCTCTCGGACAGGGTATTTCTGCTGCAGTAGGTATGGCGCTCGCAGGAAAGATGGACAATAAGGATTATCGTGTTTACACGCTTCTCGGTGACGGTGAGATCCAGGAAGGCCAGGTATGGGAAGCTTCAATGTTCGCAGGACACCGTAAGCTTGATAACCTCGTTGTGATAGTAGATAACAACGGTCTTCAGATCGACGGTAAGATTGACGACGTATGTTCTCCTTATCCCATAGACAAGAAGTTCGAAGCCTTCAATTTCCATGTGATCAACATAGACGGAAACGACTTTGATCAGATAAGAGCCGCTTTCAAAGAAGCAAGAGCCACAAAGGGCATGCCCACCGCGATAATTGCAAAGACAGTAAAGGGTAAAGGCGTATCTTACATGGAGAACAATGCAGGTTGGCATGGTAAGGCTCCCAACGATGATGAGTATAAGATCGCCATGGATGATCTTGAAAAAATAGCAAAAGAACTGGGAGGTGCAAACTAATGGCAGATGTAGTAAAGATCGCGACACGTGAAAGCTATGGAAATGCACTTGCCGAGTG
>JAEEMP010000075.1 GCA_016283275.1 Lachnospiraceae bacterium | reverse complement strand
TTTGATAATTCTTGATGTAAACGGCGGAGATCCACTTGATAATAATGAGATCGTAGTATCATTCAATGAGGCATATTATGACAGACTGCCTATACCGACAAGACCGGGATATACATTTGTAAACTGGCGTACATCGAGCGGCGGAGTAATAAAACCCACGATCAGGTATGGTACTGCTACCAAAACAACACTCTATGCTAATTGGAAAGCAGAATAGTTATCATCTGTTTTGTGCGAAATGACATTTCTTTGTGCAACTTTCTAATTATTACAATAATTCGTTAATAATGCAGTTTGGAGGCCAAAATCGTTTGATATTTTACATCAACATGATATAATTGTCTTAAATATTGTAAATGTTAAATTCTTTTATACCTTACAATTATAGACTATATAAGGAGATTATTTGATGGAAACAAAGATTCTTTTGGAAAACGGTACAAACGAATTGGAAGTTTTGGAATTTGAATTGGCAGGTAATTCTTACGGCATCAATGTTGCGAAGATCCGCGAGATCATTCCTTATGAAGAGGTTACGCCCGTTCCCAATGCCCATCCCAGTATTGAAGGTATATTTATGCCGAGAGATACAATGATCACTGCTATCGATCTGAAGAATTGTCTGCAGCGCGGTAAATCTGAGCCCGGCGGTTTGTTTATAGTTACAAACTTCAACAAACTCGATATAGCCTTTCATGTTGATCAGGTGGTAGGTATTCACAGAGTTTCATGGGGTGATATAATCAAGCCCGGCGCTACCGTTTCCACAACAGAGGATGGTGTTTCCACAGGTATTGTTAAGCTTAATGATAAGCTTATCATCATTCTTGATTTTGAAAAGATCGTAAGCGATATCAATCCCGAGACAGGTCTTAAGGTTTCCGATGTTGATGCTCTCGGCGAACGTCAGAGAAGCGATGTTCCCGTTCTTATCGCTGAGGACTCTGTTCTTCTTAATAAGCTTATCGTTGACTCTCTTAAGAAAGCCGGATATACAAATATTATCCATACAGAGAACGGTCAGGAAGCATATGACATTATTCAGGACTGCAAGAAGAAAGGTACTCTTAAGGAGCATGTCGGCGTGATCATTACCGATATCGAGATGCCTCTTATGGACGGACATCGTCTTACAAAACTTGTTAAATCCGATGATGCCACAAAAGATATTCCTATAGTTATATTCTCATCATTGGTTAATGAGGAGATGAGGCGTAAGGGTGAACAGCTTGGAGCAAATGCTCAGCTTTCAAAGCCTGAGATCGGTAATCTTGTCAGAGTCATTGACGGTCTTGTAAAGAAATAAAACTATTCTTAGATCTTTAGGTCGGACTGTAAAAAGTCCGACCTTTTTAATTGCAAATTAGCAGAATATTGTGTACAAATCTGTGATATGATAGAATATATTGAATATAAATTATCTTTTGAAGAGGTAAATCATGCCCGGTAATGAAGATTATTTAGACAGCCTTCTTAAGCAGGCACAGCAGGAAATAGCTCCGGACGCTGCATTAAACAGAGTCAGCGAGCTCACAAAACAGATCGAAGCGGTTGAAAAAGAATTTGCGGATAATACTGCGGATCCTGTGGAAGAAGCCGCCGAAAATGTTTCTGATGTTCTTGAAGACGTTCAGAATACTACCGAAGATTCTTTGGATGATATACTAAAGAACCTTTTTGATGCTTTGCCTGAAGGTGATACTTATGAAGCAGTGCCCGAAAGCGAAGAGCCTGTGATCGAGGAACCGATAATAGAGGAACCTGTTGTCGGGGAACCTGTTATTGAAGAGCCTATAATTGAGGAATCTGTAGCAGAGGAGGCTGTAGTTGAGGAGCCTGTAGTTGAGGAGCCTGTTATTGAGGAGCCTGTAGTCGAGGATCCTGTAACAGAGGAGGCTGTAGTTGAGGAATCTGCAACGATCGAAGCAGGGGATGATCTGGAAGCGCTGTTAAAATCCGTTGAAAATGCGGTTGAAGGATCGGATTCCGATTCACCTGCTTCAGAAGATATTGACGGTGCGGATAATATGTCTGCACCGATAGATGAGATCAATTCATTATTGGAATCATTAAATGTTGATGAGAGTCCTTCGGAAGAAGTTTCGGCTGAAGAAGTTCAAAGTGATGCAGATGTCGCTGATCTTATTAATTCTTTAAGCGATGTTTCATCCGCTGAGGAAACTGCTGTTGAAGCATCATCTGCTGATGAACCTATAGCAGAAGAACCTCTAATTGAAGAACCTATAGCTGAAGAAACGGCAATAGAAGAACCGATTATAGAGGAACCAATCGTAGAAGAACCGATTGTAGAGGAGCAGATAGCAGAAGAACCTGCAATAGAAGAACCGGTTATCGAAGAACCCATAATTGAGGAACCGATTACTGACGAGCTTGGCATTGAGGATCCGATTGTTGATATTCCTTTGACCGAGGAATCTATTAGTGAGGAGCCCATTATCGAGGAGTCTTTAACCGAGGAGCCTGTTGTTGATGAGCATCAGGCTGAGGAATCAGCTAGCGAGGAATCGGCTCCGGAAGATTTAATACCCAAAGACATTGAGGATCTGCTTTCGGCTGATGCTATCCCCGAGGATATTTCCGTAGAGGAAGAGCCTGCGGTTGAAACCGAAGCTGAGCCGGCTGCGGAATCAGAACCTGAAGTTGAAACAGAGGCTGAGCCGATTGCAGAGGCGGAGCCTGAAATCGAGCCCGCAGCCGATGCTGAAAGTGAAGAGCCTTCAGAAGGCGGAGAGGAATCTTCGCTTGATTTTGATACTCTTTTATCGGATCTTAAGGCTGAAGATGATGCTGAAGCCGAGGCTTCCCTTGAGATGGAGAATACTATAAACACTGTTCCCGGAACGGATGCCTCGCTTGACGATCTTTCTCAGGACGATATAGAAAAACTTTTGAACAATGCTGCCGATGTACCCGATAAACCGAACGATCAGGGTGAGATCGAGGTCGATATAAATGATGTTGATTCTCTTGAATCACTCGGTATTTTTGATAAAGATGCCGCTATCGACAATCCCGAAGGCTCTCCGGAACTTGATGAGATCTCAAGCCTTCTTGAAAAAGCCGACAACAACGAGTACAGCTTAAGTGAAGAAGATGAGCTGATGAATCTTATTTCACTTGAAAATGAGCGTAATTCCAAGGAAGAAGAGGCCAAGAACAGTAAAAATTCCGACGATGATCAGGGTGAAGAGTCTGCATCGGGAAAGAAAGAGAAAAAGAAGTTAAATCTCTTTAAGAAAAAAGATAAAAATAAGAAGGATGCTCTTGAAGAACTTGTCGATGAGTCCGCAGGTGAAGAGAAGCCCGAAAAGAAACAAAGCCTGATCGCTAAATTTATCGCATTCCTGACCGCATCCGAGGAAGATGAGGAAGAAGAGAAGCAAAAACAAGCTGCTTCCGAAGGCGGTGAACCTGCCGAAGGAGAAGGCGGTGAGTTCGGATTTGAAGAAGTTAAGGGCGAAAATAAGGAAATCCTCGATGAAATAGATAAAGAGGACGAAGGAAAAGGCAAAAAGAAGAAAAAGAAGGAAAAGAAAAAGAAAGACAAGAAGGGCAAGGGCGGTGATGCCGACTCCGATGAGGGTGAAGAAGGCGAAGACGGAGGAAAGAAAAAGAAGCCTAAGAAAGAAAAGAAAGAGAAAAAGCCCAAGGTTGAAGAGCCCGATAATTCAAAACCTTTAAACAAAAAGAATGTAAGAAAGATATTTATTCTTGCTGCGACACTTCTTTTGCTTATTTTGCTTACGGTTAAATTCCTGCCCACGATGATCAGTCACAGGCAGGCAAGAGCCGCGTATTATAAAGGTGATTACGAGACTACATACACCGAATTTTTCGGTGAAAAATTAAGCGAAGGAGATCGACTTTTATTTGAAAGATCGCAGATCCTTTTGAAAGTTGACCATAAATACGAGGCGTTTACAATATACAATAAAATGAACATGAGGCCTCAGGCATTGGATCAGCTTATCCAGGCCGTTCATTTGTATGAGCCATGGCTGTTGGTTGCGGAAACATACGGATGTGAAGATGATTTCAAAGCATCATATCAGAAAATTGTTACCGCACTTGATGTTTCGTTCGGTCTGACCGAGGAACGCGCAAGAGAGATCTATGCATTGCCTACTGATCTTGAATACTCGCTTATGGTTGAGTCGATCGCAAACGGAACGGAATATATAGATCCAAACGTCCCGCTTCCCGAGCCTTTTGTGCCGGATGAAGGTATGGCGCCGGATGCTGAACATGAATACGAAGATATGCTTCCGGAGGAACAACTTTAATGATAGCAATAATTGATTATGATGCCGGAAACATCAAAAGCGTGGAGAAAGCTTTTGAATATCTCGGTGAAGATGTTGTACTTACATCCGATAAAGAAACGATCCTTAAAGCCGACGGGGCAGTATTGCCCGGTGTCGGAGCTTTTGGAGAAGCGGTAAAACGTCTTTCGGACAGAGGTCTTATTGATGTTATAAAAGAATATGTCGCTTTAAATAAGCCTTTTTTGGGAATATGCTTAGGCTATCAGCTTATGTTTGGCAAAAGCGAAGAGTCTCCGGGTGTGGAAGGACTTGGCATATTTAAAGGATGTTGTATAAGATTTGATGAAAAGAACGGTCTTAAGATACCTCAGATCGGTTGGAACTCGCTTTCTTTTACCAAGCGTTCCCGACTGTTTGACGGTTTAAACGACAATCCATACGTATATTTCGTGCATTCATATTATGTAAAAGCCGAGGATGAGAGTATTGTGGCCGCTACGGCCGATTACGGCAATGTTTTTCATGCGGCATGTGAGCATAACAATGTTTTCGGATGTCAGTTCCATCCCGAGAAAAGTTCAGAAGTGGGGCTTTCGATCCTTAAGAACTTTGTCAAAGCTACAAAGGAGTAACAGTTTTGTATACAAAGAGAATAATACCCTGCCTCGATGTTAAAGACGGCCGTGTGGTCAAGGGTGTAAATTTTGTCAATTTAATAGATGCCGGAGATGCGGTCGAGCAGGCTGTCATATATGATAAAGAAGGCGCCGATGAACTGGTTTTTCTGGATATTACGGCATCTTCGGATAATCGTGATACTGTTGTCGACATGGTAAGAGCGGTTGCCAGAAAGCTTTTTATTCCGTTTACCGTAGGCGGAGGGATCAGGACGATCGATGATTTCAAAAAGATTTTAAGAGAGGGCGCCGACAAGATCGCAGTCAATTCGGCGGCCATTATGAATCCCAATCTTATCGCTGATGCGGCAGACAAGTTCGGAAGCCAGTGTGTTGTTTTGGCGATCGATGCAAAGCGGAAGCCCGACGGAGGCTGGACCGTTTATAAAAACGGCGGAAGAGTCGATATGGGTCTTGATGCGGTTGAATGGGCAAAAAAAGGTGTTTCACTCGGGGCCGGCGAGATACTTCTTACAAGTATGGATTGCGACGGTACCAAAAAGGGCTTTGACAATGAACTTACGCGTATTATTTCCGATTCGGTTAATGTTCCGGTCATCGCATCGGGCGGCGCGGGCTCGCTTGAGCATTTTTACGATGCTTTTAACGAAGGACATGCCGATGCCGCACTTGCCGCATCGTTGTTTCACTTTAAGGAATTATCGATCAAAGAAGTTAAGAGTTATTTAAAAGAACGCGGGATTTCCGTCAGAATCTGAGGTTTAAATTGATAGACAACGAATGGCTCCCTTATCTGGAACCCGAATTTAAGAAACCATATTACAGGGAATTATATAATTTTATAAAAGAAGAATACAGTAAGTATGTGATATATCCTCCGTCAGAGGATATATTTAACGCACTAAAATATACTCCGATAAACAAGGTTAAAGTTGTTTTATTGGGGCAGGATCCTTATCATGAGCCCGGTCAGGCACACGGACTTTCTTTTTCGGTAAAGCCGGGTGTCAAGATCCCTCCCTCGCTTGTTAATATGTATAAGGAATTAAATTCCGAATACGGTTATCCGATTCCCGATTCGGGTTATCTTGTAAAGTGGGCCGAGCAGGGTGTTCTTTTGATGAATACTGTTCTGACCGTTCGTGCGGGCGTTGCGAACTCTCATAAGAACAAAGGCTGGGAGAACTTTACCGATGCCGTTATACGTGCCGTAAACACGCAGGACAGGCCTATAGTGTATTTCTTATGGGGTTCAAACGCAAGGGCTAAAAAGAGCCTTATCACGAACGAAAAACATCTTGTGCTTGAAACCGTGCATCCGAGCCCTTTATCTGCGTATAACGGGTTCTTTGGCTGCAATCATTTCAAGCTTTGTAATGAATTTCTTGAAAAGAACGGTGTTTCTCCGATTGACTGGGCTATTTAAATGTGTTAATATCTCTTTTGTTGACGCCGGCATGTCGGAATGGCAGACGAGGCAGACTCAAAATCTGTTGTTGGCAACAACGTGTGGGTTCAAGTCCCACTGCCGGCATAGACTCCCATTTTTGGGAGTCTTTTTTGTTCCCTCTATTTTCTTCGTTTCATTGCCAAATACCTTGTTTATGGTGTAAAATATTTATTGAATTTTGAACCAGGGGGGTATCAAAAATGTTAACGATCAAGGACAGAATGGTAGTAAGCGCTTTTCGTAAAAACTGTACAAAATCAGATGCGAAACGCGATGAGGGGCTCACTGTTCCCGATGATGTTTCGGTCATTAAAGACCTTTCTTACGGCGAGGATCCCGTAAATAATATTCTTGACGTATATAAGCCCAAAGGAACCGATGGGAAATTGCCTGTTTTGGTAAGCTCACACGGCGGCGGCTATATATACGGCGATAAAGAACTTTATTCTTTTTATACAATGACTTTTGCACAAAACGGCTTTGCCGTTGTCAATTATAATTATACTCTTGCGCCGAAGGTTACATTTCCCAATCCGATAATTGAGACTAACGAAGTTTTGAAGTGGGTATGTCAAAATGCCGATAAATACGGCTTTGACCTTGATAATGTCGTCATGATAGGCGACTCCGCCGGTGCCCAGATAGCAAGCCAGTATGCGGTCTGCGTTACAAATCCGTATTATGCAAAAGTTATGGGTATTGAAGTTCCTTCTTTTACCTTGAAAGCTTTATCTTTGGGATGCGGTATATATTCCGTATCCGAAACAGGCAGCAATACCAGAGATCTTGAAAGAATATATCTTACAAGAAATCCCAAGCAGTTTGGTGAAAAGATCAAGATATTCGAGCATGTGACATCGGATTATCCGCCCACTTATTTATTGAGTTCGCCCGGAGATTTCCTTGTAAAGAATCTGGATCCTTTTAAGGAACTCCTTAAATCCAAAAATGTAGAATGTGAATCCAAAATATACGGTGATGAGAATACTTATCATGTATTTTTTGAAGATATAAGAAACGATCTTGCAAAAGAAGCCAACAAGGATCAGGTATCTTTCCTTAAAAGGCATGTAGGATAGATATATGGAAGATACTTTAAACTGTAAGGAAACTGAAAAACAGATTCCGATGTTTTTGAATAAAACACTTTCAGAAAATGAGACTCTTGCACTGATAGAACATATAGAAGGCTGTAAATCCTGCAAAGAGGAGCTTACCATTCAATATATGGTTTCGGTGGGCCTTAACAATCTTGACGAGATCATCGATCTCAATGTTGATAAAGAACTTGAAAAAAGAAAGAAAGAGGCTTTAAGGAGTCTGTACAAGAAAGATATCATAGAAAGAGGATACCTCGGTATCTTTTTTGTAGGGGTCACTATCTTTTGCCTTGCGGCATTATTGATCATTCTTTAGGACGGTTTATGCAATCAAGAATTCTTCTTATAGACGGTAATTCAATAATGAACAGAGGATTTTACGGACTCCCGCTTCTTACAAACAGAGACGGGATTCATACAAATGCTCTTTTGGGCTTTTTTAATATCCTTACCAAGACATTTAATGATGTAGATCCGGATTATCTGTGCGTTGCTTTTGATATGAAGGCTCCGACTTTCAGACATAAGATCTATAAAGAGTATAAAGGCACGAGAAAGCCTGCTCCGTCAGAATTTATCGAACAGCTACCGATCATTCGGGAGATACTTAAGTCAATGAACGTTCCGGTAATCGAAATGGAAGGTTTTGAGGCCGATGATATACTCGGTACATTGGCAAAGCGCTTTGAAAGGGAAGATTTAAAGGTTACCCTGCTTTCCGGTGACAGGGATCTTCTTCAGATCGCAAGCGACAATATAACTGTTTCGATCCCTAAGACCTTCGGCGGTAAAACAGAGACTTTTAATTATAATACCAAGGATGTTGTTAATGAATACGGTGTCACTCCTCTTGAATTTATCGAGGTTAAGGCTCTTCAGGGCGATACGAGCGATAATATTCCGGGTGTTTCAAAAGTAGGGCCGAAGACCGCTACGGAGCTCATTGCTAAGTATAAGTCGCTTGAAGGCGTATACGATCATATAGATGAGATCACCAAGAAAGCTTTAAAAGAAAATCTTATAAAAGACAAAGAAAATGCGTTCTTAAGCCGTACTCTTGCGACCATTAAGACCGATGTACCTATCGATCTTAACCTTGCGGATTGCAAAATGGGCGGATTTTTAAACGATTCTTCTGTAGAGATACTCAGAAAATATGAGTTAAAGAGCATTATCTCAAAGCTTGAATCATATGGTGGAGAGGATAATACATCCGTAACTTCAAAGGCTGATGAGATCCTGTATGAGACCGTTGATGATTTTTCAAGAGCCGACGAGATAATCCGCAAAATGTCAAAAGCTTCGGCCCTGGGTTTTTATGCCGACGATGAAAACGTTTATGTATCTTTTTCGGAACGTGAAAATTTCTGCATAAAAGAAGTATTCTTTATAACAAAAGAATATTTATCGGAAGAGATAGATAAAGCATTAAAAAACGTAAGAAATATTTCGACTTTTGATATAAAGAGATCATATCCGTATATCGGTGAGTACAGACCGGGTTTTGATGACTGCGAGATATTATGCTATCTTTTGGATCCGTTAAAGGGCGATTATTCTTCGATATATGCCGGCGAGCATTATCTTGAAAGATTCCCGGGAAGTGAGAAGGAAATTCTTTCGGATAAGGAAAGATACGGTGTATTCTCAGCAAGAAATGCACTTCTTTTATCCGATAAGCTCAAAGAAGAACTTGCCGAAGCCGGCATGAAAGATCTTTATCTGAACATTGAGATGCCGCTATCGTATGTGCTCTATTCGATGGAAAAAGAAGGCGTTCTTGTTAATAAGGATGAGTTAATATCTTACGGAAAAGAACTTTCAAAGGGCATAGATATACTTGAGGCCAAAATATACGAAGAAGCGGGAGAGAAATTCAATATAAATTCTCCCAAACAGCTTGGGGAGATACTATTCGGAAAGTTAGGCCTTCCGGGCGGAAAAAAGACAAAAACCGGTTATTCGACCGCTGCAGATGTACTTGAAAAGCTTGCAGGTGAATATCCTATTGTTACGGATATCCTGGATTTCAGGACTTTAAGCAAGCTTAAGTCCACGTATGCCGATGGTCTTATGGATTATATTGAAGAAGACGGAAGGATACATTCACATTTTAACCAGACTATCACGGCAACGGGAAGGATCAGTTCGACCGAACCCAATCTTCAGAATATTCCCATAAGGACCGAGCTCGGAAGGGAATTAAGAAAGGTGTTTTATCCAAAAGAAGGCTGCTGCTTTATCGATGCGGATTATTCCCAGATCGAATTAAGGCTCATGGCTCATATGTCGGGAGATGAAAAACTCATCGATGCATACAGAGCCAATAAAGATATTCACAGAGCCACCGCCGCCCTCGTATTTCATAAAAACTTCGATGAAGTAACGGATCTTGACAGAAGAAATGCAAAGGCCGTCAATTTCGGTATCATATACGGTATTAGCTCATACGGTTTAAGCCGTGATTTAAGCATTTCCGTAAAAGATGCTTCAAAATATATAGAAGACTATTTTAAAACCTATCCCAAGGTTAAAGAATTCATGGACTTAAGTGTTAAAAATGCCAGGGAAACCGGCGGAACAAGGACTCTTTACAACAGGCTTCGCCCGATCCCCGAACTTAAGGATTCAAACTTCATGCGGAGATCGTTCGGTGAGAGGGTTGCAATGAATGCCCCCTTGCAGGGCACAGCGGCCGATATAATGAAGATCGCGATGATCAATATATTCGATCGTCTCAATAATGAAGGACTTAAGTCAAAACTTCTTATACAGGTTCACGATGAAGTGCTTGTGGAGACGTATTTAAATGAAAAAGATAAAGTTCTTAAGATAGTGACGGAAGAAATGCAAAATGCAGCAGACCTTAAAGTATCTCTCATAGTGGATGCAAAGGCAGGCAATAACTGGTATGAGGCTCATTAAATGATCACTGTTGGAATTACCGGCGGAGTCGGTGCGGGAAAATCCGAAGTATTAAAATATATTGCCGGTAGGCCGGATTGTGAGATCATGGTCGCCGACAGGTTCGCCGAAGAACTTGAAATGAGAGGAAATGTATGTTATGAACCGCTTGTTTCGCTGCTTGGCGAGGATGTCCTTTCAAACAATTTGGAAATAGACCGAAAAAGAATGAGTTTTCTGATTTTTTCGAATCCTTCACTTCTTGCCAAGGTTAACGATATTGTGCACCCTGCAGTGAAAACAGGTGTTATTAAAAGAATCGAAGAACTGAAAGCCGAAGGCTTGAAATCCTTCTTTTTCCTTGAAGCTGCGCTGCTCATAGAGTGCGGTTACAAAGAGATCCTGGATGAACTCTGGTATGTGTATGCGGATGAAGAGACCCGAAGAAAACGCTTAAAAGCATCCCGCGGATACAGTGATGAGAAGGTGGATAAAATTCTTGCAAGCCAGTTAAGCGATGCAATTTTTACTGCAAATGCGGATTTTATTATCGATAATTCGGGAAATTTAGAGAATACTTATAAGATTGTAGATTCAAGACTTAAGTCCTATAAAATATAATTTTGAGAGGTGAACGATGAGTTCAAAACCTGATGCAACAAAGTTCGTGTTCGGACTTGATATCGGTACAAGAAGTATAGTCGGAACGGTCGGCTACAAAAAAGGCGATAAATTTGTGGTCATCACACAAAAGACAAAAGAACATGAGACCCGTGCGATGCTCGACGGACAGATCCACGATATAGGCAGGGTTGCCAATACCATAAAGGAAGTAAAAGCGGCCTGCGAAGAAGCAATCGGATCGGAGCTTAAGCAGGTTTGTATCGCTGCTGCCGGCCGAGTTCTCAGAACATTGGATACTCACATAGATATGGTATTTGAGGACGAGAGAGAAACAACGGCCGAAGATATATCCAATCTTATGAGTTTGGGAATTGAAAAGGCATATAAGGAATTCTCTCAAAAAGAAGAATCCGATATCAAGTTTTATTGTGTCGGTTATTCGGTCATAAAGTATTTTCTTAACGGTAATGCGATCGGTAATCTTCTCGGCCATAAAGCAAAGAAGATCTCTGCGGATCTTATTGCGACATTTTTGCCGGATGATGTTGTGGACGGGCTTTACAGATCGGTCGAGCTTGCGGGTCTTGAAGTCGCCAATCTTACATTGGAGCCTATTGCGGCAATAAGTGTGGCCATTCCCGAAAAGTTCAGAATGTTAAATATTGCGCTTGTGGATGTCGGTGCAGGTACAAGCGATATTTCCATTACAAAAGACGGAAGCATAATCGCATACGGGATGATACCCATGGCGGGTGATGCAATAACGGATGTGATCGCTCAGCATTGTCTCGTGGATTTTGATACGGCTGAAAAGATAAAAAAGGATTCCGATAACACAGAATCCATTAAATATGAAGATATCATGGGACTTCCACAGACCATTTCACGCGGCGAAGTTCTTGAAACGATCAAGGAAACTGTCGATGAGGAAGCCGAAAAGGTGGCAAAAGAAATAGTGCGCTTAAACGGCGATAAGGCAGTCAGCGCCGTATTTGTGGTAGGCGGTGGCGGCATCGTGACAGGTTATACCGAGAAACTTTCCGAACAGCTTAAGATCGCCAAAGAGCGTGTTGCTTTAAGAGGACGTGAAGTCATGGGTAGCATTGAGTTTTTGGAAGCCGATGCAGACCGAAGCTCTCTTATGGTAACGCCTATCGGTATATGTTTAAATTACTACGAGCATAACAATAATCTTGTATATGTGACTTTTAACGGCAAACGCATGAAGATGTATGATAACGGTCATGTATCCGTCGTAGATGTTGCGATGCAGGCGGAATTTCCCAATGACGGTCTTTTCCCCAAGCGTGGTCGTGCGCTCACTTATCTCGTTAACGGAAAGTCCAAGATCGCGAAGGGTGAACTCGGTGAGGCTGCGGTGATCACGGTTAACGGCAAGCCCGCCGATATAACGGGGCCGGTCAAGATGAACGATAAGATCGTTATAACCGAATCGACTGCCGGTGTACGTGCAAGGATAAGGATAGAAAATCTTCCGGAATATAAGGAAGGTCTTAAACTTACCGTTGACGGAAAGACGATAGAACTCACAAAACCTGTTTTTGTAAACGGTAAGCCCGTTAATCCCGATTATGAGATCAAAGAAGATGACAGGATCGAGATAAAGGATGCCTGCACTAAAGAACAGCTTATGGATATAATCGAAAGTTCCGAAACAGAGACTTACGATTCTCTTCCCGATGAAGAGGAATATGATGAAACGGAAACGGATGTAAACGATCAAGATGAAGCTGAAGGAAAAGAACCGGATCGTGAACAGGAAAAGACCGATCCAAAACCCATGTCTTCGGGTATAAATACTGCTCTTACCGTTTTTGTTAACGATAAGCCGGTTACTTTGACCGGCAAATCCGATTATGTATTTGTGGATGTATTCGATCATATAGATTTTGATCTTTCAAAACCCCAGGGAAGCGGTATAGAAACCGTTCACAACGGTAAAAATGCCGAATATATGAGCCCTCTGCATGACGGGGACAGATTAACGATTCGTTGGAAGGAATAAGCTAAAATGAGATTTCAAAGTATTGCCAGCGGATCGTCGGGCAATTGTATATATGTAGGATCCGATTCCACACATATTCTTGTGGATGTCGGTATAAGCGGTAAAAGAACAGAACTTGCTTTAAACAATATCGGACTTAAGACTTCCGAAATAGATGCGGTATTCATAACTCACGAACACTCGGACCATATAGCCGGTCTGGGTGTTTTGACGAAGAAATACAATATTCCGATCTATGCATCGGAGGGTACGATAAAAGGGATCAAAAAAAGTTGCAGAAATGTTTCTTTTGATGATAGTATCTTTCATGTTATAAAAGCAGACGAAAAAGTGACGGTCAAGGACATAACGGTCAATCCTTTAAGGATCTCACATGATGCGCTTGAACCCCTTGCAATGAGAGTATATTGCGAAGGTAAGAAATGTGCGGTCGTTACTGACCTTGGCACCTATGACGACTATACGATAGGTTCGCTTCTCGGCATGGACGTGATACTTTGTGAAGCCAATCACGACATAAGGATGCTTGAGACGGGACCTTATCCTTATCCTTTAAAGCGAAGGATCCTGGGAAATAAAGGTCATCTTTCCAACGAAAGCGGCGGAAGGCTTATTTCCGAACTTTTGAATGATAATGTAAAACACATATATCTTGGACATTTAAGCAAAGAAAACAATATGCCCGAACTGGCATACGAGACAGTAAGGCTGGAGATCACGGCTTCCGACAACAAATATGACGGAAATGATTTTCCCATAACGGTCGCAAGACGTGATATACCATGCGAATTGCTGGAATTTTAAGATCAAAGAGGAGAATTAATATGAATAAGACCATTATAACCGTAGTCGGTAAAGATACGGTCGGCATCATAGCCAAAACCTGCACTTATCTTGCCGACAACAATATCAATATCCTTGATATTTCGCAGACTATCGTTAACGATTATTTCAACATGATGATGATCGTGGATATGAGTAAAGCAAGTAAAAAATTCGGTGTTATTTCCGATGAACTTGAGGAACTTGGCAAGTCCATAGGAGTCATCATTAAATGCCAGCAGGAAGAGATCTTTGATTCCATGCACAGAATCTGATTTTCGAGGTAATTTTCAATGATCAATATGTTTGAGGTCAAAGAGACCAATGAAATGATTGAAAAAGAAAACCTGGATGTCCGTACCATTACGCTCGGTATAAGCTTACTTGACTGTATTGATTCGGATGTGGACAGGTTATGTGATAATATTTTCAAAAAGATCTTAAGGGTTGCAAAAGATCTGGTAAAAACAGGTGAAGAGATTTCCCATGATTACGGTATCCCGATCGTAAACAAAAGAATATCCGTAACTCCGATCGCTCTTATCGGAGCAAGTGCATGTAAGACCGTCGATGATTATGTAAAGATCGCGATAACCCTTGATAAAGCTGCAAAAGAAGTCGGTGTAAACCTTTTGGGAGGCTACAGCGCTCTTGTTTCGAAAGGGATGACGCCTTCCGACGAACTTTTGATCAGATCGATCCCGAAGGCATTAAACAGTACGGAAAGAGTTTGTTCATCCGTAAATGTAGGTTCCACAAAGACAGGAATAGATATGGATGCCGTAAGACTTATGGGATCTATCATAAAAGAAACCGCAGAGGTTACAAAAGACAATGATTTTCCCGGCTGTGCGAAGCTTGTTGTCTTTTGCAATGCTCCCGATGACAATCCGTTTATGGCCGGTGCATTTCACGGAGTTACAGAGTCGGATCTCATTATAAATGTAGGAGTAAGCGGACCGGGAGTTGTAAAGAAGGCACTTGAAAAGGTAAGAGGAGAGTCGTTTGAGGTTCTTTGTGAGACCATTAAAAAGACAGCTTTTAAGGTCACAAGAGTAGGACAGCTTGTTGCAAGGGAAGCTTCGAGAAGACTCAATGTTCCTTTCGGTATCGTGGATCTTTCTTTGGCTCCGACACCGGCTGTCGGTGATTCCGTTGCGGATATACTGTGTGAGATCGGACTTGAGTATGCAGGTGCACCGGGTACCACCGCAGCACTCGCCCTTTTAAACGATCAGGTTAAAAAGGGCGGTGTTATGGCATCTTCATATGTGGGCGGACTTTCGGGTGCCTTTATTCCGGTTTCGGAAGATCAGGGTATGATAAATGCGGTAAACGCCAATGCACTTACTCTTGAAAAGCTTGAAGCAATGACCTGTGTATGCTCGGTCGGACTTGATATGATCGCTATACCGGGCGACACAAAGGATACGACAATTGCAGGTATCATTGCCGATGAGATGGCGATCGGTATGGTCAACCAGAAGACCACAGCAGTAAGACTCATGCCTGCAATTGGCAAAAAGGTCGGAGACATAATAAAGATGGGAGGTCTGTTCGGAGATGCTCCGGTCATGCCGGTAAATCCTTATTCCTGTGATGCTTTTATAAGCAGAAAAGGCCGTATTCCCGCTCCTATCCACAGTTTCAAAAATTAAAAAAATTAACGGGCAGGTTCTTTTGAACTTACCCGTTAAAATTTTTTTCACTAAGTCTGATCACTTTGATCAAAGGTGTTATCAATATTCCGCAGACAAAATTGCTGATACCGTGAACTGCGTCCCACGGAAGACCGGCGATTATCCATGCTATCATTCCTTTAAGATTTAAACCGAACATCAAAGCCTGTGCGGGAGCATATAAGGTTCCGTACAAAAATCCGTGAAGCGAACAAACAGCCATATACACAAAAGGCGCGGCATATTTATTCATTTTCTTTGGCAACAGCATTGTAAACAGCCAAAGAAAATCCCAGATATAAAGGTACGGAAGCCACCACATGGTAAAGCCGTTAAAAAGCCCCGTAAGAAAAATGAACACATATATCGGAAACAGGGCTTTGTATCTGTATACGACCGTTAATGCAACGATGAAAACTCCGATCAAATGAACATTCGGAAGAAATTCCATCAGAAGCTTTGATGCATACATTACTCCGCCCAAAAGTCCGAATATTACAATCTCTTTTACGGTAAGAAGAGATCTTTTCTCCAAATTACTCTACCTTGAACATATAAGTTGAGCCTGCAACAACATCGGTAGCATCAACACCTGTCATGGCATATTCTCCGTCGATGTAGAAAGCCCAGTATTTTCCGTCGGTATCGTAGTCTACGGTAATACCGTTAACAGTCTTTACGTAAAGTCCGTATTCACTGTTATCACCCGCAATAAGACCTTCGGCAAGCAAAGCTTCGCCCACAGTCTTTGCATCGGTCTTGATCTTAAAATCGGTCTGGTTTCCGTCTGCGTCAACAACTACGAAAGTAAACTCGGTATTACCGCTTCCCTTTGTGTTGTTTTCTGCCTTTGCTTTACCGCAAGCTGTAAGCATGGAACCCGCAAATAACATGCATACAAGGAGTAAAGAAAGACGTTTTAAAACATTGATTGTCTTCATGATTTTTAAATCTCCTTATTAATATTGTTTAATAAAAAACGGCTTCGTCCGGTGCTCGCAGACATATGAAGCCTTGTATATAAGTGCCGGGTATTTCGACTGTATGCATGTTTTCCGCCTTCTCAGGTAAAAACCCAATGGCATGTCCTCATGTTGCGGCACGAGCAAGGAAAACACTTTTATGCATTTCACGGCGGCGGGCCCGTACGGGAGTCTCACCCGTTTCCCACGTACACTGTGATATTTTATATCAGTTTTGGTCTTGTTTTTCAAGGTATCTTATAATAAAATTGTATATACAAAATCAATAATAAATGTACAAATTATTCAATCGGAGGAAACAGTTATGTATGAATTTTTGGAAAGCATAAAAGAAAGTGCCGAGATATCCAAAAGAGAACTTATTTTAGGCATCAGCTGCGGTGTCCTGATCGGATTTATCATCGGGCTTCTTTTTGGCTTTGGTAAAAATAATATCAAGTCCTCAGGAAAGATAATCATAAAAGAAGCGCCCAAAAAGGATGACGGTATAGTATTAAGCCGCGAAGATTACGATTAAGGACTGTTTGTGGGTTATAGGGGTAAATAATCAAAGGGTATTTTAGGGAATTTTAATGGATTTTTGCAAATTTGATGACTCTGTGAGAACATCGCTTGAAAGGCTTGAAAACGAGCAGAGAGCGTATGCTTCTAAAATCACACACTGCAGAGCATTTCTTAAGTTGGCCAAAGAACGAAACAATCCCGAACTTATCGGTATTGCTTATTTTTATATGGCCGACGCTTCTTATAATGTTCATGATAAAAAGAACATTAATAAATTTTCGGATTATCTTGCATATGCGATTCCTTATCTTAAAAAGGTCGGAAATACAGAATATCTTATAAGATCTTATAATCTTTTCGGTGTTGCGGCATCCATTCGCGGCGAGTTTCACGCAAGTCTTGATTATTTTATGACCGCAGTAGCCATTCCCGGTGCGGAAGAAAACTTTCCCGGCAGAATCGCGCCGATCCTGTATAATATCGGAGTCAATCATTTATATTTTAATGAATTTAAGAGTGCTTTAAAATATATCAAATATGCCCAGAAGGTTGCGCGAAGGACTCCCGGCGGCATGAGACCCAATATTTTGATAATGTCGCTTACATATATGGGCCTTATCTATCTTGAGATCAACGATATAGAAAATGCTCAAAAATGCAGGGACAGACTTGTCGATATATTTGAAAAGAATGAAGGATATTTAAAGATTTATGCGGGAACCGGATATTATAATTTCAGAATCCTTCTTTCCCACAAAGAGGGCAATATAAGAGAAAGAAATTTACAGATAGATGAGTTTGAAAGATACGTAAAATCTAACAATAAGAGCCTTATGTCCACGGGCGCATTGGTGGATTCCTGCAAATATCTGATGCAGATAGAAGTATTCGAACCCATAAAAGATATCATTTCCATCATAGCTCCGGTCATAAAGAAGACGGATGTCGCATATCTTAAGGTTATTTATGCGGATATGCTTGTCTCATATTACAAGAAGATAGGAAATATCGGGCTATACAATAAAGCGCTCGAAGATTATTACAAATACACCAAAGAACGGGATGAGGTCAGTTTCAAGACCAATTCGATCTATCTTGATATACGAAAGAAGATGAATGCACTTGAACTTGAAAATATCCGTCTTGCTCACGATGCCATGACCGACGCACTTACAGAACTTCCCAACAGGGCCGCGTTAAATGATTTCATGGATAAGACGTTTGAGTCCAGTTACAAGAAAAAGGTTAATTTCGGTATCTTATTTATTGATGTCGACTATTTTAAGGAATATAACGACACATACGGACATCAGGGCGGAGACAGGATACTGGTTGCCATTGCCGATGTGATCAAAAAGACAGGAGAGGAATACGGTGCTTTTCCCGCAAGATACGGCGGAGATGAATTTGTGCTTATATTCAGTGATTTCTCTGATGCTGATATAAATAAGGTCGCCGAGGTCGTCAAGCAGAGAGTCATAAAACTTAAAGTGCCGAATAAAGCGGTCAAATCCGGATTTGTTACAGTTTCTCAGGGCTATTACAATGAAGTGCCGATAGCCGGTAAAGGCAATATGATCTGGGATTACATGCATAATGCCGATGACGCGTTGTATAAAGTAAAGACACATATAAAAGGCGAAATATTGAACAGTAACGCAAAGATAAAACAATAATATATACATATAAAAAAACACCGTCGGTTTGATTGACCGACGGTGTATCTGTTTAAGACTATTCGGCGCTGCAATACTTATCGGATAAAGTAGCGATAGTACCGTCGCTTAACATCTTTTCAATGGACTTGTTGATCTGTTCAAGAAGTTCGTCATTGCCTTTTGCAACAGCTATTGCATATTCTTCGCCTTCAAAAGCGGAACTGTCTTCGACGATCTTTAAGCCTTTGTTGTCGGAAACATATTTTTGGGCCGTAGCGGAGTCGATCACAACGGCGTCACACTTACCGTTTACAAGCTCCATAACACATTCGGTACCTTTTTTAAAGGATTCGTAGTTGTATCCAAGATCGTTAACACATGTTTCACCGGTGTATCCCTGTACTACAGCGGTAAGTTTTCCGTCAAGATCGGCTGCGCTCTTGATATCGGAATCTTCCTTAACGATGATAACCTGGGTTGCATTGTAATATGATACGGAGAAGTTAACGGATTCTTTTCTTTCATCCGTAACCGTCATACCTGCTATAACGGCATCAAGCTGACCGTTCTGTAAAGCGATGAGAAGAGAATCGAATTCCATATTTTCGATCTCTGCGGTACGGCCGAGATCTTCACCGATCTTTTTGGCAATTGCGATATCGATACCGTCATACTCGCCGATCACACCGTTTGCTGCGATAAACTCGAAAGGAGGGAATTCTGCGTTTGTACCGAATTTAAGACTTTCGGACTTCTTTCCGCATCCTGTGAAACTTACGATCATGAAAGCACAGAGTGCCATGATCAACAATGATTTTGATACTTTTTTCATAATAAATCTCCTTATATATAGATAGTTTATATTAAGTCTTTCGACAAAATATCTTATAAAACCTTACTTAAGAAAAGTTTTGTTCTTTCATTCTGAGGATTCTCAAACAGTTCTTTCGGAGTACCCTGTTCCATGATTATACCCTGATCCATAAAAAGAACGCGGGAAGCCACTTCTTTTGCAAAGCCCATTTCGTGGGTGACGATGACCATTGTCATTCCGTCTTCGGCAAGCTTCTTTATAACATCCAAAACTTCGCCGACCATTTCGGGATCCAAAGCGGAAGTGGGTTCATCGAAAAGCATAATTTCGGGATTCATGCAAAGAGCTCTGGCAATTGCGACTCTCTGTTTCTGCCCACCGGACAAAGAACCCGGGTATGAATCCGCTTTATCTTTAAGTCCGACTCTGTCCAAAAGTTCCATTGCCCGTTTTTTGGCTTCTTCTTTGGTCATGAGTTTAAGAAGGACCGGTGCGAGAGTAATGTTATCAAGTATCTTAAGATGAGGGAAAAGGTTGAATTGCTGGAATACCATTCCCATTTTCTGCCTTACTTTATTGATATCCACGTTTTTATCGGTTATGAGCCGGTCGTCAACGTAGATCTCACCTTCGGTGACATCTTCCAAAAGATTTAAACATCTTAGGAATGTGCTTTTTCCGGAACCCGAGGGTCCGATAACAGCCACGACCTCACCGGGTCTTATATGCTCGTCAATGCCTTTTAAAACTTCCAGTTTATCGAATTTTTTGTGAAGATTTTTAACTTTGATCATGTTCTTTTCCTATCGGATCTCGGATTGTCTTAAAACTTTTTCGATGTATTTTAACCCTATGTTCAATAATTTAATGATCACATAATATATTATCGCTGTGGCGATAAGCGGCATGAATGCCGAGAATGTGGCACTTTTTATGAAATCGCCGGCTTTTTGGATATCCATAAGCCCCACATAACCGACAATTGCCGTTTCTTTTATAAGTACGATAAATTCGTTGCATAATGCGGGGAAAATGTTTTTGATAGCCTGCGGAAGAACGATCCTTGTCATCGTCTGCCTTGCATTAAGCCCGAGGCTTCTGCCGGCTTCGGTCTGGCCCCTGTCGATCGACAATATCCCGGCTCTTATTATCTCCGCAACATAGCCGCCCGAATTGATTCCGAAAGCGATCGCACAGATAAGCCATTTATCAAGGCTTATCGCAGCAAATACCACGAAATATATAAACATTAACTGGGTTACGGAAGGCGTACCTCTTATCACATCCGTATATATACCGCCTATGATATTTAAAAACTTCTTTTTGGAAAGATTGCATACTGCGATAAAGAAACCGATGATAACACCGAGTAAGACCGCTACAAGCGAAACCTTAAGAGTGACGCCGATACCGCTTAAAAGAAGTTTGTATCTGTCTTCACGAATAAAACATCTTACGAATTCTTCGGATATTTTTTGCCAAAACGTCATAATACCTCCGAGGGGCAAAAGAAAAAACCGCCCTGCTTTTTAACATAGCGATTTTATCTCAATTCTTTGTATAATTCAAGTATTTATGCATTACATTTGCATTTTTATGCATTCAAAGAACAAGGATCTGTTTACTGTATTCATTTGGAGAATGAACACCGGTTTTCCGATAAAGGATATCGTCATATATCTTAAAAGAGAAGAGATCTTTATCGAAGAGATATCTGTCCGCATCGTTAAACTCATTTTCATGATCGGGGATCTTTGAGATCACTTTTATATCCGATCTTTCTTTTATAACGGAAAGAAGATCGGACGACTCCTTTTTAAAACCGAGATTTCTTATATATAAAATGTTATCCGCAATGTCGTACGGATCGATATCCTTATTTATATTAAGAAGGATATGGCACAAAGAACGATCGATCCTTGTTCTGGTAAAGTTTTTGGCTTTAAGGGTTTCGCCGAACTCATCGAAACTTTCAAATGAAGAAAGTTTATTCTTTATCCTTAAAGAAAGATCGGACGATACATCATAAAAAATGCTGAGATCGGGTTCTTCGGTAAGTTTATATTTCAGAATGTCCGAAAGATCATTGGAAAAGACCGGAGTTAATTCTTTAAGATCGTCATATACATAGGAAGGAAGAAAAGATCCTGTTTCTTTGTTTTCTTTTATACCTTTCCTTATTGCGGTCGCAGATGCATATATGTTCTTATCCTCAAGACTTTCGTCGTTATAATAAGAACCTTTCCTTTTAATGATATAAGGCTTGACAGAGCTGTTTAAACGCCTGAGGCTTAACAGATATTCGATCGCAAGTATATTGTTGGAACCGGAAAGAATATCGTCGTAATCCTTAAGAACGGATGCTCTGGCCTGAGCGTATGTAAGCCCCGATCTTATGAGTTTTTGTATTTCGGGATTATCGATCATTGCATGATCCCGTATCTTATTCATGAGCCCGTTTAATCTGTCAAGATCATCCGTTTCCGTGCCGAAGCAAAGATAATCGACGCAATTTAAGCGGTCAAGTATCGAAACCGCTCCGTAAGCGAAGATCTCGGCACTGCCGGTTGAAAAGAGAACGGGCAAGCAAAGCACAAGATCCGCTCCCGATAAAAGAGCCCATTTTGCGCGTACAAACTTTTCAAATGCGGCGGGTTCGCCTCTTTGAGTAAAATCACCGCTCATAAGGCAGATTATACGGTCTGCCTTAAGCGTTTTCTTTATGAATTCGATCTGATAAAGGTGTCCGTTGTGGAACGGATTATACTCACATATAACAGCAGCTGTGATCATACATACCCTCCAATTGTCAAAAGTTTAACATAAAATCGCATAATAAACAATGTTTTTGATTTAGTACATTCCTAATGCTTGTGGAAGTGCTTTCATTAAGCTATAATGCATATTATTAACAAAATAATATATATAAACAATCAAATTTGTGCATGTTAGCGGAGCAAACTTTGTGAAGTATTTAACATGCATTTTCGGAGGGCTTTATGGCATATATTGATTCGATCAAAGAAAAGGCAAGAATGGATAAAAAGACCATTGTATTGCCCGAAACAAACGACAAGCGTGTGCTTATCGCGGCAGCGCATATTCTTGAAGAAGACATTGCCAATATAATAATGGTAGGCGATGAAGAAAAGATAATGGACGGTGCCAATTGGCTCGAAGTCGATCTTACGGGTGTAAAGGTGGTCAATCCCAAGAATTACGAGAAGTTTGAAGATTATGTAAAACTTCTTTATGAAACCCGTAAAGCCAAAGGAATGACGGAAGAAAAGGCAAGAGAGATCCTTTTAAGCGATTATCTTACCTTCGGTGTTGTTATGGTAAAGGCCAACGATGCCGACGGAATGGTTGCGGGATGCTGTCACCCCACGGCTGATGTGCTTCGTCCGTCTCTTCAGATATTAAGGACGGCTCCCGGCGTAAAGCTTGTGTCTGCTTTCTTTATCCTTGATGTTCCGGATTGCGAAATGGGAGAGCACGGTACGTTTCTTTTTGCGGACTGCGGTCTTAATCAGGATCCTACCGCAGAAGAACTTGCCGCCATTGCGGATACTTCCGCAAAGAGCTTTAAGACACTTATTGGAGCTAAGCCGATAATCGCAATGCTTTCTCATTCCACAAAGGGAAGTGCAAAGCATGCTCTTGTCGATAAGGTGGTTGAAGCGACCAAAATCGCTCATGAACTGTATCCAGGTCTTACCTTAGACGGAGAACTTCAGACCGATGCCGCACTTGTACCGTCGGTCGCAAAATCAAAGGCTCCGGGTTCGGATGTTGCCGGTCATGCAAATGTACTTATATTCCCCAATCTTGATGCCGGCAATATAGGCTATAAGCTTGTACAAAGACTCGGAAAAGCGGAAGCGTACGGTCCTATGCTCCAGGGTATAGCAAAACCGGTCAACGATCTTTCGAGAGGATGCTCATGGCAGGATATCGTCGGAGGCGTTGCTCTGACGGCAGTTCAGTGCCAGTTAAATTAACATAAATTTGTGTTGACAAAGAAATAAAGCCTATGTATAATCACTAAAGTATGGAAAGTGTGCTTATAAATCTTACGGATATCTTTAAATCGGAAGGAAAGATCGAAAGTTTTGATATTTCATACGACAATGATTTAGAGTCAAACGGCATGGTTTATAACGTTAAGGACGGAAATCTTGTCTTAACGGTCATAAATGCCGGTCAGGGTAAGGTAAGGATAAGCGGTAAAGGTGATTTTACGGTTACAATGCCGTGTGACAGATGTCTAACGGATGTTGATGTAAAAGTTTCGCCCGACTTTGAATACGAAGTGGATGAACCCGATGAAAGAAGCACTTTAAGCGATGAAGAGTTTTTTATGGACGGTTATGTGCTTGATTCCGAGAGTTTGATCCGCAACGAATTGATAATGGGTCTGCCAATGAAGGTTCTGTGTAAGGACGATTGCAAGGGACTGTGTCCGGTATGTTTTATCAACTTAAACGAACGCTCATGCGGCTGCGATACATTTGTACCGGATCCCAGGATGGCAGCAATTCAAGATATTTTTAACGCGAATAATAAGGAGGTGTAAAGATGTCTATTTGTCCTAAGAATAAATCTTCCAAAGGTAGAAGAGATAAGAGACGTGCAAACTGGAAAATGAGCGCACCCACACTCGTTAAGTGTTCTAAGTGCGGCGCACTTATGATGCCTCACCGTGTTTGCAAGGCTTGCGGTTCCTACAACAAGAAGGAAATCGTCAGTGTTGATTAATTTGAAAGAAACCCGAATAAGGGCATAAAAGAGTCGTTTAACGGCTCTTTTTTTATACCAGTTTTTACTTGTTTTTTTGGCTCATTCAAAGTATAGTAGATAAGTACGATTATGTCCTAAAGGAGACGTATACGATGGGAGAAAAAACAGTTAATGTATGTGTCGATGCCATGGGCGGAGACAATGCACCTTTTGAGATCGTAAAAGGCTGTGTTGATGCGGTCAATGAAAACGACAGGGTAAAGGTTACGCTTGTCGGTCAGGAAGCAGCGATAAATGCGGAGCTTTCAAAATACGATTACGATAAGAACAAGATCGAGATCATCAATGCGGAAGAAGTGATCGATACAAACGAGCCGCCTGTTCTGGCGATCAGAAAGAAAAAGGATTCTTCGATCGTAAGAGGTCTTGAACTCGTAAAAGCCGGAAAATGCGATGCGTTTGTGTCGGCCGGAAGTTCGGGCGCGGTCCTCGCCGGCGGACAGGTCATCGTAGGCAGGATAAAAGGCGTTGAAAGACCGCCTCTGGCACCGCTTATTCCCACAAAAGACGGTATCGCTCTGCTTATCGACTGCGGGGCAAATGTTGATGCCAGATCTTCTCATCTTGTACAGTTTGCGAAGATGGGTTCGATATATATGGAAAATGTAATGCATGTTAAGAATCCCCGTGTTGCGATCGTTAATATCGGGGTTGAAGAAGAAAAGGGAAATGCATTGGTAAAAGAAACGTTCCCGCTTCTTAAATCCTGTCCCGATATCAATTTTATAGGCAGTATCGAGGCCAGAGACATTCCTCAGGGTGCTGCGGATGTGATCGTGTGCGAAGCGTTTACAGGGAATGTGATCCTTAAGATGTACGAAGGTGTTGCGGATGCCCTTTTGGGAGTTGTTAAAAAAGGCCTTATGTCTACGCTTCGTTCAAAGATCGGTGCACTTTTGATAAAGCCCGCATTAAAACAGACATTAAAAGGATTTTCACTTGAGGATTACGGCGGGGCTCCGTTACTCGGACTTAACGGTCTTGTGGTAAAGACCCACGGAAGTTCAAAGTCTGTTGAGATCAAAAATTCGGTTCTTCAGGTTATTACCTTTATGGAACAGGATATAAACGGCAAGATAAAAAATGAATTGAATCCCGCCGTTAATGTGTAAGGAGATATATGTATTATGGAACTTGAAATGCTCAGAAAGATTGTTTCGGATGTTTTGAATGTCGATCCGAGAGAGATCGAGCCCGAGACGACCTTTGCGGATGATCTTGGAGCGGATTCTCTTGATCTTCTACAGATAGTAATGGGAATGGAGGAAGCATTTAACATTACTTTATCCGAGGAAGAACTCACAGGAATCGTTACTGTTCAGGACGCGATCGATAAGATCAAAAGTTTCAGCACCAAATAAAACGGGCGGGATCATCCCGCCCATATAATTGTAAAAAGGAGATATATGGACAGAGATGAAGCAGTAGCTTATGTTGAAGAAAGTATAGGCTACCGATTTAACAATAAGGAATATCTTTTGGAGGCATTGACTCACAGTTCTTTCAAAAACGAGATGAAGATCAACAGAAGACCGGATTATGAAAGACTCGAATTTTTGGGCGATGCCGTACTTGAACTTATATCCAGCGAATTTTTATATGACAGATACCCCACGGTTCCCGAGGGTGGACTTTCCAAGAAACGTGCTTCAATAGTATGCGAGCCGAGTCTTGCAATATGTGCCAGACGCATGGGGCTTGGAAAAGCCATTTTTATGGGAAAAGGAGAAGATGCTACGGGCGGCAGGGAAAGAGATTCCGTTCTTTGTGACGTTACGGAGTCTGTCCTCGGAGCGATATATCTGGACAGTGGGATCGACATGGCCAGAAAATATGTATATTCCCATATATTAAATGACCTCAAAGAAGATGAATTGTTCGTTGATTCCAAATCAAAACTTCAGGAAATTATTCAAAGAGATTATCCGGGAAAAGAATTCATTTATAATCTGGTAGAAGAATCGGGACCCGAACACAACAAAGTGTTTAAGGTTTCAGCTTGTCTTGACGGTAAGATACTGTCCATAGGAGAAGGAAAGACCAAAAAGTCCGCTCAGCAAATGGCGGCGCATATTGCAATACAATCATTAGAAAACGGAAAAGAAGATTAATGTATTTAAAAAGTATCGAAGTACAGGGCTTTAAGTCCTTTGCCAATAAGATCAATTTCAAATTCGAGAACGGTATCACCGGTATAGTGGGACCCAACGGTTCGGGTAAAAGTAATGTTGCCGATGCCGTAAGATGGGTTCTCGGCGAACAGCGTATAAAGCAGCTGCGCGGTGCGTCCATGCAGGATGTTATATTTTCGGGAACCGAATTGAGAAAACCCTTAAGCTACGCATCCGTAGCGATCACTCTGGATAATACAGACCGTTCGCTTACGATCGACTTTGATGAAGTTACGGTTACCAGAAGACTTTATCGTTCGGGTGAAAGTGAATATCTTTTAAACGGAACTGCATGCAGGCTCAAGGATGTTAATGAGCTTTTTTACGATACAGGTATAGGTAAAGAAGGATATTCCATTATCGGACAGGGCCAGATAGATAAGATATTAAGCGGTAAGCCCGAGGACAGGCGTGAACTTTTCGATGAAGCCGCAGGTATCGTAAAGTTTAAGCGCCGTAAAGAAGCTTCGGTCAAAAAACTTGAGAGCGAAGAAGGAAATCTTATCCGTGTGAAAGATATCCTTTCGGAACTTGAAAAGCAGGTAGGACCGCTTGAAAAGCAAGCCGAAACAGCGAAAGTATATCTTAAGAAAAAGGAAGAGTTAAAGACTCTCGATGTAAATGTTTTTCTTCTTGAGAACAACAGGTTAAAAGATCAGCTCGATCAGGTTTCCGAAAAATACGATACGGCTTCCAAAGAATATGATGAGACAAACCAAAAGTATGAGCGCATCAAGGAAGAATATACCGAGATCGAAGAAAAGGTCAACGTACTCAATGAAGAGATCGACAACGTTAAAAACGAACTTTCAAATTCGGGTATCTTAAGAGAGAAACTTGAAGGCGAGATCCTCGTACTTCGTGAACAGATCAAAGGTATCAGATCTAACGATAAGAATTTTAACGATCATTTATCTTCGATCACTGTCGATATAGAAAAAAGAAACAAAGAAAAAGACAATGTTCTTTCCGAAAAGAACGAAAATGACGTTCAGCTTAAATCCCTCGAAGGTTCACGTGAAGAGGCTCAAAAGCTCTTAACGGATGTCCAGGATAAGATCAAGGGTTTAAATGATGATATTGAAGCCGGAAAAAACACCATAATCGGTGAGTTGAACCGTCGTGCATCCATTAAAGCACAGATGGGTCGTTATGATACGATGAAAGAGCAGATAGCGATCCGTCGTTCCGAACTTACATCAAAACTGCTCGAAGCCAAGTCTAACGAGGAAAAGCAGGATGAGGAGATAAAGCGTCTCAACGATGAAAGTGTTGATATCGACAATGAAATAGCCAAGATGAACGAATCCCTCTTAAAACAGGAAGAAACCGTTGAGGGGATCAGGGACAATCTTGCAAATCTTGATAAAACCCTTCGTGACACTCAGGTCTTATATCATCAGGATAAATCAAAACTCGAAGCATTGACGGGTCTTACCGAAAGATACGAAGGCTACGGCAATTCGGTAAGAAAGGTCATGGAGCATAAATCTTCCGAAAAAGGCATAATCGGTGTTGTTGCCGATATCATTTCTGTCGAGAAAAAGTATGAGACCGCTATTGAGATAGCTCTTGGCGGCAACGCGCAGAATATTGTCACGGAAGATGATAAGACGGCCAAAAAGATGGTCGAATACCTTAAGAAAAACAAAGAAGGCCGTGCAACATTCTTACCGCTTACCAACATTAAAGATCCTCAGAAGTTCAAGACTCCGGAAGCACTTTCGGAAGACGGTGTTTTGGGTCTTGCGAAGGATATTGTAAAGGTTGATAAGAAATACAGCGATGTTGCCGAAACTTTGCTTGGCAGGATCCTTGTGGTCGACACGGTCGATAATGCTTTAAAGATCGCAAGGAAATTCAATTTCGGTCTTTGGATCGTAACGCTTGAAGGTGAGCAGCTTGCTCCGGGCGGTTCGATCTCGGGCGGATCTTTTAAGAATAATTCAAATTTCCTGGGCCGCCGACGTGAGATCGAAGAACTCACAGCCAAAACAAAAGCTTCTCTTAAGAAGATCGATGAGATAATGGACGAGATCGAGACCACGAAGTCCAAAAGGAACAAACTCCGCATGGAGATCGAGGACTTTAAGGTTAAGATCCAGAAAAAATATATTGAACAGAATACCGCGAAGCTAAATGTGATCCAGGCTCAGCAAAAAAAGAGCGAGGTCATACAGGGATCTCATGACCTTGAAAACGAAGAGATCGAGATCGCCACACAGCTTAAGGATATAGAATCCAGCAAAGAAAACATCTTAAAAGAGCTTAAAGATTCCGAAGTAATGGAAGCAAATATCACAAAAGATATTGCAAAATTCCAGGAAGAACTCGAACTTAACAGGGAAAAGGAAAAAGAATTTCAGTCAGAGGTTGCTTCATGGGATCTTGAGATCAATAAATGCTATCAGAAACAGGATTTCGTTATCCAGAACCTGCATCGAATAACCGATGAGATCAAACGATTTGAGATCGATGCCGATGAGATCAGGTCAAAGATGGCGGAAGGTCTTGAAGAGATCGAAAGAAAAGAAAACAACATCGCCGAGATCGAAAAGACCATTGCCGAAAGTCATACTAACCGTGACAAAAAGGAAGAAGAGCTTACCAACAATATCAAGACCCGTGATGAGCTTAACGATAAGCAGAAGAGATTTTTCAGCGAACGCGAAGAACTTTCCAATACGATCACTAACCTTGATAAAGAAATATACAGATTAAATTCCCAGAAAGAGAAATTTACCGAAGCGATCGAAGCACAGATCAATTATATGTGGGAAGAGTATGAGATCACTTTGATCGATGCCGCAAGCTTACGCGACGAAAATATGACCGAACTTTCGTCCATGAAGAAGCAGATAAGCAAAGTCAAGGATGAGATCAAAAAACTCGGTGACGTTAATGTCAATGCTATTGAAGATTTCCGTGTCTTAAACGAAAGATATACTTTCTTAAGAAACCAGCATGACGATCTTATAGAAGCAACCAAGACATTAAAAGAGATAATCGCCGAACTGGACGAATCGATGCGTAAGCAGTTCGCCGAAAGTTTTAAGGATATCAACAATGAGTTTGATAAAGTATTTAAAGAACTGTTCGGCGGCGGTAAAGGAACACTTGAACTTATAGAAGATGAAGACATTTTGGAAGCGGGCATAAGGATAATCGCACAGCCGCCGGGAAAGAAGCTTCAGAACATGATGCAGCTTTCCGGTGGAGAAAAGGCGCTTACGGCCATAGCTTTATTGTTTGCCATTCAGAATCTGAAGCCTTCGCCGTTTGCACTTTTGGATGAGATCGAGGCGGCACTCGATGAAAGCAATGTCGATAGATTTGCCAAGTATCTTCACAAGCTTACAAAGCATACTCAGTTCATAGTGATCACACACCGTAGAGGTACGATGGATAAGTGTGACAGACTTTACGGTATCACTATGCAGGAAAAAGGTGTATCCGCACTTGTAAGCGTAAATCTTATAGATAAGGATCTGGATGACTGATGTCAATTGAAAAACCGGGCTTTTTTGCCAGACTGAAAATGGGGCTTTCAAAGTCAAGAAACGGCTTTGCAAGCGATCTTGACGCCGTATTTTTGGGTCATGAAAAGATAAACGACGAATTGTACGAAGAACTTGAAGAAGTTCTCGTAATGGGTGATGTCGGCGTAAATACCACAGAGGACATTATCGATTCGTTAAAGAAAAAAGTTAAAGAAAACCGCGCCAGAATACCGGGTGAGCTTAAAGAGCTTTTGTATGAAGAGATCAGGCAGAGGCTTTCCGTTTCCGACGATTCCTATGATTTTCAGGGCAAAAAATGCGTGATAATGATAGTCGGTGTTAACGGTGTGGGTAAGACAACGACCGTAGGAAAGATCGCCGGTATATTCAGAAACGAAGGTAAAAAAACACTTGTGGCCGCCTGCGATACGTTCAGAGCGGCAGCCAATGCACAGCTTGAAGAATGGGCAAGGCGCGCCGATGTTCCGATCATATCGTCAAGAGAAGGAACGGATCCCGCAAGCGTCGTGTTTGATGCCGTCAATGCGGCAAAAGCCAGAAATGTTGATGCTTTGATACTTGATACTGCAGGCAGACTTCATAATAAGAAAAATCTTATGGAAGAGCTTCGTAAGATGAACAGAGTCATAGACAGGGAATATCCCGATGCATACAGAGAAACATGGGTGGTCCTTGATGCCACGACCGGTCAGAATGCTTTAAATCAGGCGAGAGAGTTTAACGAAGTAACAGATCTCACGGGCATCGTTCTTACCAAAATGGATGGGACCGCAAAGGGCGGCATCGCTATCGCTGTTGCCTCGGAGCTTAACATTCCCGTTAAATTTATAGGTGTGGGAGAGTCTATGGACGATCTTCAGCGATTTAACCCCGATGATTTTATGAATGCTTTGTTCGATATTAAAGAAGATTAAATTATAAACACAGTTTCGTTTATCGAAACGGGAGGAAAAAATGGAAGAACTGTCACTTGAGAATTTTGAGGCGGCATCGGAAAAGGTAAAAGAGGTTACTCTTGACACAAAACTTGTATATTCCGATTATTTCAGCTCACAGACCGGCAACAAGGTTTATCTTAAGCCTGAAAACATGCAGTTTACGGGAGCATATAAGGTCAGAGGCGCATATTATAAGATGTCCACTCTTTCCGATGAAGAAAGATCAAAAGGTATCATTACGGCATCTGCCGGCAATCATGCCCAGGGTGTTGCATATGCGGCAAAATGTTACGGCGTTAAAGCAACTATCGTAATGCCCACGACTACTCCTTTGATCAAGGTAAATCGTACAAAATCATACGGGGCCGAGGTCGTGCTTTTCGGTGATGTGTATGATGAGTCCTGTGCGAAAGCATATGAACTTGCCGATGAATTCGGATATACTTTTATCCATCCGTTTAACGATTTCGGAGTAGCGACCGGTCAGGGCACGATAGCAATGGAGATCATAAAAGAACTTCCGCTTGTGGATATCATTCTTGTGCCCGTAGGCGGAGGCGGACTTGCAACCGGTGTTTCGACACTTGCAAAAATGCTTAATCCCAAGATCAAGGTCTATGGAGTCGAACCTGAAAATGCTGCATGTCTTGATGCTTCGATCAAAGCAGGCAAGGTTGTAACACTTGACAGTGTAAGTACGATCGCAGACGGTACTGCCGTTAAAACACCGGGCGATAAGTTATTCCCTTACCTTAAAAAGAATCTTGACGGTATCATCAAGGTTCCGGATGAGGACCTGGTCGTAGCCTTCCTGGATATGGTTGAAAACCATAAAATGGTAGTTGAAAATTCCGGCCTTTTATCCGTTGCGGCTTTAAAACAGCTTAACGTAAAAGGAAAGAAGATAGTTTCGATCCTTTCGGGCGGAAACATGGATGTGATCACAATGTCCAGCGTTGTTTCGCAGGGTCTTATCTTAAGAGACAGGATATTTACGGTTTCCGTACTTCTTCCCGATAAGCCGGGCGAGCTTTCGAAGGTTGCGGATGTTATAGCAAAGGAAAGCGGAAACGTTATCAAACTTGAGCACAACCAGTTTGTCTCCATCAACAGAAATGCGGCGGTTGAGCTTAGGATAACTCTTGAAGCATTCGGAACCGATCACAAGAATTCGATCATCGAAAAACTTGAAAAATCGGGTTACAAACCGAAGGTTGTACGCACAAACATTTAAATAAATGGATTACGAAAAAACAGGATATCTGACAGAAGACTTTAAATACTTTTATATCAAGGACAGATCGGACAGAGTGTTCGATCATCATTACCATGATTTTTACAAGATCATTCTTTTTGTAAAAGGTGATGTTACCTATAACGTCGAAGGTAAAAGCTATGAACTAAGACCGTGGGATTTCATTTTGGTGGGAAAAAATGAGATCCACAGGCCGATCGTGAACCCCGATGTTGAATATGAAAGACTTGTGGTCTATCTGTCAGATTCTTTTTTGCGCAAAAAGGTATCCGATGAGTTTAATCTCTACGATTGTTTTGCAAAGTGTTCCGAGGCTCATATAAATGTTGTAAGATTCTCCACACAGGAAACTTTAAGACTTCAGGAAATGCTTAAAAATGCAATGGATACGCATGAGAGCAACATTTTCGGCGCCAATGCCTTATCGGATCTTTATCTTACCGAGTTTTTGATAAAGTTAAATGACATTATCATAAACAACGGGATCAATTATAACGGTAAAGTTGAATATAACGAAAAGGTTGTTTCGGTTACCGAATATATAAACTCACATCTTGGTGAAGACTTAAGCGTTGAAAAGATATCGGGTCTGTTTTTTTTAAGCCGGTATCATCTTATGAGGCTTTTTAAAGAATATACGGGTTATACCATTCATCAATATATCACCGAGAAAAGGCTTATTTATGTAAGACATTTAACGGATGAAGGCATGAAAGTCAAGGATGCAAGCGTAAAAGCGGGATTTTCCGATTATGCCATGTATCTTCGTGCACGCAAAAAACACGGGTTAAAAGAATGAAACATTATCTCAGGGTCTTATTTATAAGTTTAATAACCGTTTCTTTTTTGTTAAGCTCCTGTACGGGTAAAAGCAATACGGGCGAAGTTGAAAGTATTGAAGTATCCGATCCTTTTATATTATCCGAAAAGGATGCTCTTTCCGTTTCGGAAACTGAGGATAGTGAAGATGTACCTGTCAAAGAAATCCTGTGTCCGGTTGTCGAAGAAGTAAATTCTATCCCCGAAGAAGACTATATGGAGACATTTGTTTTTCCCGATGTACTCGGTGAAGTAAACAATGCAACGGTAGTTAATTCAGTTATCGGGTTTAAAGGATATAAGGGTCAGGGAAGCTTATATGTTTTTGTGGATGAAAATGTCGAATCTTACGATCTATTTATTAATGATATAAGGATCGACACAAGCAGCATCACAAAGCAGGTGTTTCATATAGATGCATCCGATATTTCAAAAAACGGGATAAATTCCGTTCAGGTAACGAACATAAGACCTGTGGATATAAAAGAAGCGGTAAAGATATATGTTGAGTATCCAAAGGTTTTACCCGGCACACCGGAAGAAGCCGGTATAAATCCCGAAGTATTCACTCTAATAGACAATATCGTAAGAACCGATGTCGAATACGGTTTTCCTTCCGCCCAGCTTGCGGTCATCAAAGACGGAAGGCTTATATACAGTAATGCATGGGGATATTTGAACAATTATAATGAAGATCTTACTCCGATAGAGGATAAGATCCCCGTTACGACGGATACATTATACGATCTTGCTTCAAACACCAAGATGTACAGCATTAATTACATGGTCCAGTATCTTGTAACAAAAGGGGAACTTGATATCAATGAAAAAGTCGTTGATATCATCGGAGATAAGTTTGTGGATCTTACCGTGGATATGGATTATAAAGGGCAGAAAAATCCGGGATTTGAAACCGTAAAGACATGGAAGAGCATGATCACGGTAAAAGATCTTTTATGCCACACCGCAGGTTTTCCTTCAAGTCCCAAATATGAAATACCAAACTACGATCATAAAGAAGCCCGTATCGTAGACGATCATATAAATCTTCTGTTTACGGAGCCGCTCGGCTGGGATTCAACTTTAACTTCCATATGCAAGACTCCCACATATTATGCACCCGGTTCGAAAGTGGTATATTCGGATGTTGATTATATGCTTCTTTGCTTTATATTGGATCAAAGGATCGATATCTCTTTAAAAGAGATTTTCTTTGAGCCTATGGGGCTTAGCAGGATCACTTACAACCCCCTTGATAACGGCTTTACAAAAGAAGACTGCGCAGCTACGGAACTTAAGGGGAATACGAGAGAAGGCAGGGTCTGCTTTGACGGTATAAGAGATCATACACTGCAGGGCGAAGTCCATGATGAAATGGCGTATTTTACCATGAACGGCATTTCCGGCCATGCGGGGCTTTTTTCAAATGCCGAAGATCTTGCAAAGCTTGCCACACTTATGCTTACGGGCGGATATAACGGGCATGCTTATTTTTCAAGAGAAGTCATCGATACGTTTACTTCACCGGTCTCGGAAGATCTTGCCGACTGGGGGATCGGCTGGTGGCGTAACGGAGGAGTTGAAGGCCGTCCGTGGTATTTTTCAACGGAATCGGGTGATGATAATTTCGGGCATCAGGGCTGGACAGGTACGCTTACGGTTATCGATCCGAACGAAGATATGGTCATCGTATATCTTACCAATAAGATCAATTCTCCGCTTGTAGATAAGTATAAAAGCACTTCAAAATTTGAAGGCGGTGTGTTTACATCGGGAAGCCTCGGGTTCTCGACCGAACTTATATACAGAGGACTTAATAAGTACGACACGGATATACATGACTCGCTGTTAAGTTTGAGTGCAGATATGGTGGCCGAAAGTATTAAGCTCATAGAGGTAAACGGAGGTAAAAACCCGGATGCCGACAGTGCGGCCGTAAGAAATGCTTATTCAAAGATGGATGTTTTGATATCCCTTTATGAAAAAGAAAAGACCGACGAAGCAAGACGATATGTTGAAGAAGCGCTTATGCTCTTTGACGAGACAAGAGACAGCAAAGCATTGGCTAAATTCAGGGAAAGAATAAGAAATTAAAGATGTAAAGTATTTTTACTTGACACGCAAAAGACTCTTTGTTATTATGTTCAAGGTGCTTTTTAAGAGGTGACTATGGACAAGATAATCGAACGGGGTCTTTTGTTTGATTTTTACGGAGAACTTCTTACCGAACATCAGCAGAAGATATACAGTGACGCGGTATTCAACGATCTTTCTTTGTCGGAGCTTTCCGAGGAAGAAGGTATTTCCAGGCAGGGCGTACACGATATAATCAAACGGTGTGACAAACAGCTTGAACTTTATGAAGAAAAGCTTAAGCTTGTCGATAAATTTAAAGCGATCAGGAAAAATGCTTCTTTGATCGATGAAATAGTATCCTCCGATAAGAATATGGATACTGTTTCAAAAGAAAAGATTAAAGGTATTTTAAAGAGTATTCTTGAGGAAATATAATGGCTTTTGAGAGTTTAACAGAAAAGCTTTCCAATGTATTTAAGAATTTAAGAGGCAAGGGCCGATTAAGTGAAAATGATGTAAAAGATGCACTTAAAGACGTTAAGATGGCCTTGCTTGAAGCGGATGTAAACTTTAAGGTTGTAAAACAGTTCATAGCAAGCGTATCGGAACGTGCGGTCGGACAGGATGTAATGCAGGGCATCAATCCCGGGCAGATGGTCATCAAGATCGTTAACGAAGAGATGTGTAAGCTCATGGGAAGTGAGATAACCGAGCTTACATTCAGACCCGGCAAAGAAGTAACCGTATTTATGATGTGCGGTCTTCAGGGTGCAGGTAAGACAACTGCCACAGCAAAACTTGCCAATGCTTTAAAGACAAAAGGAAAGAAAACCCTGCTGGTTGCCTGCGATATATATCGTCCCGCGGCGATCGAACAGTTAAAGATAAACGGTGCGAAGGTCAATACCGAAGTTTTTGAAATGGGAACCGACGTTAAGCCTTCCGTCATAGCTAAGAACGCTTATGACTATGCGGTGAAGAACAGCTTCAACGTAATGATCATAGATACAGCCGGCCGACTTCATATAGATGAAGACATGATGGCCGAACTTGTGGATATCAAGAACACGGTCGATGTGCATGAAAGCATACTTGTTGTCGATGCGATGACCGGTCAGGATGCCGTTAACGTAGCGGGTGAGTTTAACGAAAAGGTCGGGATCGACGGCGTTATCTTATCAAAAGCGGACGGTGACACAAGAGGCGGTGCCGCACTTTCGGTTAAAGCGGTTACCGGTAAGCCTATCCTGTATGTTTCAAACGGTGAAAAACTCGATAATATCGAGCCTTTTTACCCCGACAGAATGGCAAACAGGATCCTCGGTATGGGCGATGTATTATCGCTTATCGAAAAAGCCGAGGAAGCCAATCGCGACAGAGATATTGAAAAAGATAAAGAAATGGCTTCAAGGCTTAAGAAAGGCAAGTTTGACTTTAACGATTACCTTGAGAGCATGAAAGCCATGAGAAAGATGGGCGGTCTCGGTTCCATTATGTCAATGCTTCCCGGTATGGGCGGTAAGATGCCCGATGTCGATACCGAAGAAGGCGAAAAAAAGCTTAAACAGACCGAAGCCATCATATACAGCATGACAAAAGAAGAGCGAGCCAATCCCAAGCTTATGAGTCCGCAAAGAAAATTCAGGATCGCTAAGGGCGCGGGTGTGGATATAGCCGAAGTAAACCGCTTTATCAAGCAGTTTGAACAGGCTCAGAAAATGATGAAACAGCTTCCCGGAATGTTCGGAAAGCACGGAAAGATGCCAAAATTCGGCGGATTTCCTTTTTAACACGGTAACTTATCGGTATCAAAGATATCGAGTAGTCATATTACAATTGGAGGTAAATTAAAATGGCAGTAAAAATCAGATTAAGAAGAATGGGTCAGAAGAAAGCTCCTTTTTATAGAATAATCGTAGCAGATTCCAGATCCCCTCGTGACGGACGTTTTATCGAAGAAATCGGTACATACGATCCCAACACAGAGCCCGCAGCTGTAAAGATCAATGAAGATGCAGCAAAGAAGTGGCTTGAAAACGGTGCTCAGCCTACAGAGGTTGTAAGCAGACTCTTTAAGAATGCCGGAATCGAGAAATAAAAAGTCGCGTAGTTTCACAACTCAGAATAGGAGAGCTCATGAAAGAACTTGTAGAAGTAATCGCAAAAGCTCTTGTTGAAAACCCTGACGAGGTTGTGGTTATTGAGACCAAAGAAGGTCGTGACACCATTCTCGAACTTCATGTTGCCCCTTCGGATATGGGCAAGGTTATCGGCAAACAGGGGAGGATAGCCAAGGCGATCAGAAGCGTTGTCAAGGCAGTCTCCACTAAGGAAAATACAAGAGTAGATGTGAAAATCAGCTGATCGTTGGGAGGGGAGACCCTCCCAATTTGAGGATTATGACCTATGGAAGATTTTTTGCGTATAGGCGTTGTTACAACCGCACACGGTGTAAAGGGTGAGCTTAAGGTTTTTCCCACGACCGATGATATGAATCGCTTTAAAAAACTTAAGAGTCTTTATGTCGAAAAGAAAAACGTACGCAAAGAATTCAAAATTTCGGGCGTAAAATTTTTTAAACAGTTTGTTCTTTTAAAACTTGAAGGCATAGATACAATGGACGATGCTCTTTTATATAAGGATGCGGATCTTTTGGTGGACAGAAAGCATGCGGTCAGGCTTGAAAAGGACGAATATTTCATAACCGATCTTATTGGACTTGATGTTTATGATGAAAACAACATAAAGATCGGAATCCTTAAAGAAGTTTATCCTACCGGTGCCAATGATGTGTATGAGATCGAAACATCGGATGAGAAGACATTTCTTTTACCTGCGATCAAGGATTGTGTCCTTGATGTTGATATAAAAAACAATAAGATGACCGTTCATATCCTGGAGGGGCTTATATGATGCATTTTCACATTATGACGCTGTTTCCCGATATGGTCTTAAACGGTCTTAATACCAGCATTTTAAAGCGCGGTATCGATGCGGGATATATTGATATTGAAGCGGTCAATATAAGAGATTTCACCGAAAACAAGCATAATCGTGTTGACGATTATACTTACGGCGGAGGAGCGGGAATGCTCATGCAGGCTCAGCCTGTTTTTGACTGCTGTGAATATATTCAAAACAGGATAACCGGATCGGGCAGAAAGAAAGCAAGGGTTGTTTTTGCGACTCCGAGAGGCTTTACTTTTACCCAGAAAAAGGCGGAAGAGTTTTCTTACGAAGAAGATATCATTATTCTTTGCGGTCATTACGAAGGTATAGACGAGCGTGTTCTAAACGAGATAGTCACGGATCATATTTCGATAGGTGATTATGTCCTTACCGGCGGAGAACTTCCGGCCATGTTAATGGTCGATTGTATTTCAAGGCTCATTCCCGGTGTATTGAGTAACGAAGAATCTTCGACGGTTGAAAGTTTTTCTGACGGATTGTTGGAATATCCGCAATACACAAGGCCCGAAGAGTGGCACGGTGAGAAAGTTCCCGAAGTACTGCTTTCGGGACATCATTTAAATATTGAAAAGTGGAGGCTTGAAAGATCGCTTGAAGAGACAAAGCGTTTCAGGCCGGATCTATACGATTTATATGTAAAAACACATCCGACACAGGAAAAAAAGCGCAAAAATAAGGGAAATTGATATTTTATGCTTGCAAAGGATGGAAGGCTATGTTAAAATGCCAATGTTGCATTAATGGGATGGTCCTCTGTTGCGGATGCATTATGAACATCTAACGATATAAGGAGGATTTACGATGAACGACATTATTAAGTCAATCGAAGAAGCTCAGCTTAAGGAAAACATTACCGAGTTTGGTGTTGGTGATACCATTAAGGTTTATGCCAAGATCAAGGAAGGTGAAAAGGAAAGAATTCAGGTATTTGAAGGCACCTGCATCAAGAGACAGGGCGGCAGCACAAGAGCTACATTTACCGTAAGAAAGACTTCCAACGGTTGCGGCGTAGAGAAGACTTGGCCGTTACATTCCCCTAATGTAGACAAGATCGAAGTTGTCCGCAAGGGTAAGGTACGTCGTGCTAAGCTTTACTACTTAAGAGATCGTGTAGGTAAGGCTGCTAAGGTTAAAGAACTTATCAGATAATCAGGAAACAGAGCGGAGCAGAAATTATTCTGCTCCGTTTTTTTTACGCAAATTTTGTGATAAGATAGAAAAATGAGCAGAAGATATAACGGACTTGATTTTAACAGAAAGCCCAAGAAGAAAATCGATCAAAGCCACCTTCATGAACTTATCAGCTGGATATTCTGGCTTTCGGTTTCGGGCATTATGGGATTTGTACTTATATATGTTTTCGGTCTTCGTACAAATGTTATCGGAAATGCCATGGAACCTTCATTGTATTCCGGTCAGCAGATCCTTATAAATCGAATGATCTACAACATCTCTTCTCCGGAACGCGGTGATGTTGTGGCTTTTCTCCCCAACGGCAACGAAGATTCCCATTTTTACATAAGACGTGTTATCGGTGTACCCGGTGATACCGTTAAGATCGTGGACGGATACATATATATAGATGATGTTTTATTGGACGAAGAGGGTGCATATGATAAAATAGCCAATCCCGGTATTCTTGAAAATCCGATCACCCTTTCTGAAGATCAGTACATAGTTTTTGGCGACAACAGAAATTTTTCGGAAGATTCCAGATCGGGCAACATAGGTATTGTTGAGAGTTCTTATCTTGTCGGAAAAGTGTGGTTTAAAATATCCAATAAATTGGAATTTATGGGATTTGTGAGGTAAAAATGGCAACAGTTCAATGGTATCCCGGTCATATGAGCAAGGCAAGGCGCGAAATGGAAGCCGATATGAAGCTTGTGGAGCTTGTTATCGAAATAGTCGACGCCCGCTGCCCCGTATCGTCCAGGAATCCCGATATAGACAAGATCACAAAAGGAAAATCAAGGCTGATACTTCTAAACAAGACCGATCTTGCCGATAAATATATAAATGAAGAGTGGAAAAAGTATTTTGAAGATAAGGGTATAAAGGTTGTCTTTATCAATTCAAAACAAAAAGAAGGCATAAGAAATGTCTTGCCCAAAGTTAAAGAAGTGTGCGCCGATAAGATCAAGAGAAATCTTGAAAGAGGCATCAAAAACCAGCCGATAAGAGCAATGGTCGTAGGCATACCGAATGTCGGAAAATCCACATTTATAAATGCTTTTGCCGGAAGAAACATCACAAAGACGGGAGATAAGCCCGGAGTCACCAAAGGCAAGCAATGGATAAAGATAAATCCCGAACTTGAACTTCTTGATACGCCCGGAATACTGTGGCCTAAATTTGAAGATCAGGAAGTCGGCAAAAGACTTGCGATGATCGGCTCCATAAACGATGAGATACTGGTGGTCGAAGAACTTGCCGGAAATCTTTTGGATTATCTCTACGATAATTATTTCGGTCTTATAAAAGACAGATATAAGATCGACGAAGATACATTAAAACCTCTTGATGACGATGTGCAGTTTGTCACCAAGGAATCACTTTTGCTTGATAAGGTTTCTTTAAGTTTAGGCTGTCTTAAAAAGGGCGGAGTTCCGGATCATTTTAAAGCCGCGTCAAGATTCCTTGACGAATTCAGAGCCGGAAGGATAGGAAAAATATCACTTGAAAGGCCGTAAAAATATGGATTCCAAATTAAAAGACATTTTAAGCACAAGTATTTATTTTCTTGTAGTTTTGGCAGTGGCTTTTTTACTGATCAAATTTGTGGGACAAAGAACGGAAGTTAACGGAAGTTCCATGAATGAAACATTGTTTGACGGCGATAATCTTATCTTAAATAAGATTTCATACAGATTTCACGATCCCGAAAGATTCGATATCGTTGTTTTCCCTTTCAGGGACGGTTCAAACAAGACATATATCAAGCGCATCATCGGTCTTCCCGGCGAGACTGTCCAGATACTTGAAGACGGGACTATCCTGATAAATGACGAGGAACTCATCGAATCATACGGCAATGCGATCATAAAAGATCCGGGAAACGCCGCAAAACCGATCAAACTTAAAGACAACCAGTATTTTGTCATGGGAGACAATCGTAACGATTCAAGCGATTCAAGGTTCGACGAAGTCGGAATTGTCAACAGAAAAGAGATACTCGGTAAAGTCTGGTTAAGATTTTTTCCGTTTACAAAGATCGGGGTTATCAAATAAGCTTATGACAGCAAAAGAGTTAAAAGAACAAAAGCGACTTGAAAAATA
>JAEEMP010000074.1 GCA_016283275.1 Lachnospiraceae bacterium | reverse complement strand
TATGATGCCGGTTTTATAATCGAGAAAATGATAGAACAAACCGACGAAAAGTCATTAGCGGATACTGAAGATAACAGCCCTAAGGCACAAAAAGCAAAAATGGTCCCGCTTTCGATGTGCTTTAAATGCAGAAAGTTATAGGCGTGTTGTTAATAATATCGGAATATAAATAGCAGAGAGGGTGTTTACTTTATGATGATAAGAAAAGCAACTGTAAAAGACTTATCGCGTATAGCGGAGATACAGATTTTTAACTATCGTTTGTATTTTTATCCAATATTTAAGGCAGATAAGTATTATTTTGAGGAGCTTCAAGTACCGTCTTTGATGCAGAAGTATGAAGCTGATATTGACAGTGTGTATGTTTACGATGATGGAGTGGTCAAAGGTTTTATAAAGATCGAAGGGACATATATAGCAAGACTGTTTGTTGAGCCGGTTCTTCAAAATGCTTCTATAGGTTCTCAATTATTGGAATATGCTATTAAAGAGCATCAGGCAGATCACCTTTGGGCATTGGAGAAAAATGAAAAGGCGATACGTTTTTATGAAAGACATGGATTTATAAAAACCGGAGAGAAAAAACCGGAGGAAGGTACAACAGAATATCTTATCCTACTGAGAAGGTAAGCCTTTCAATTAGCAGCAGAACTTCCAAAGGAAATAATAGAGTATATACAGTGGTTCTGTGAGAAGATGGAGGCATGAAGATGGAAAGAAAACTGATCAACCTGGCCGGATTCAAAAAGAATGGTATGAAGGGGATAGGCATCTGGGCGTCGGTCGCTCTAGCAATGATGTTTGTCGGTGCGATCTGTAAAAGTGTGGTATCTCCGAATAACTTTGGGATCGTTGAACGATTCAGTGTTTTTGCTGCTGTGGGGTTTAATGCTGTGCTGGGAGTGTATTTGTTAAACGGATTCGGGAACAGCGATAAACAGATCGATATTGGAGATAGCAATTATAAAAACTTATAGTATTTGATTTATTCCGGAAACGGAATATAATATAGGCGGCGGTTAGTCATGGCTAACAGATGTAAGAGGTGTTTCATTTTTTTATCAATAAATATGAAATAAGTAGTGTTTCGGCCATCAGAAGGAAGGACGTAAGAGAATATGAGAGACGTTATTTTGATAATGGTGCTTATTGTGATAGTTGCGGTTGATATATATTTTATTGTAAGGAGGGTCCGGTTCGGATCCTCATGCTGCGGCACAAAGACTCCGCCGGACAAAAAAGTAAGGGTAAAAGATAGAAATAAGACCAATTATCCGTATGAGTATGTATTAAAGGTTGGCGGAATGCATTGTTCAAATTGCGCACGCAGGATAGAAAATGCATTTAACTCAACGGACGGAAGATGGGCAAGGGCGAATATTGAAAACAGCGAAGTCAATCTTTTGTCCAAACATGAAGAAACACAGCAGGATCTTGAAGGTGTAGTATCTGCCGCAGGATATGTGATGATCTCATATAAAGCTGAGACGTGACAGATAAGAGGAAAATGAAAATGACGGCCCAAATTGCACCTGCGTTCAATTGCGAGGGTGTATAAGAGGCTGAATAATGGGTTTGTATCAAATACCAAATACATGGTTTTAATTGAAAAAGAGCTTTACCGGGGGTATAATTATACAATATATATGCTTGATTTCGGCATTTAAGGCTCTTTGGATACAGCAGGAAAACAAAATGGCAACGCGACGTAATACTTTTGGGAGGTAAAAGCGTGAAGAGAGCGCTGATCATTGCTGTCGACCTTGTAATAATGGGTTTGATACTCTTCTTTATAATTCAATATGCCAATACCAAGATGCACGAAAGCAACAAAAGCATGATCGAAGCTTTTGAGAAGATGACGACGTCTGCCGAGCAGGTCATCACTAACTACTTAGAAGACGAGCAGCATCTTTGCGATATATGGTCCAATTACATCAATCGTACGGCAGAGGCGGGAAATCCCATGACCGCCGAGGAAGCCATTGCCTTTATCAGAAAAGCTAAAATTTCGCCCAGTATATACGGGCATCTCATATTTCCGGACGATCCTTCGGTAAGCGGGATATCTACCCATCCCGCTATGAAGGATTCCAATGACTATTCGGTTTCATACCGTAAGATAAGTCTTTTTGACGACCTTGATAAGATAGGCCATGAAGACGGTGGCGTGAGCCTTACCAGGGCTTACACCAATCCCCAGAACGGGGTGCAGTCCATTGCCTTTATGAATTATGTGACTGTACTCGACGAAAACACCGGAGACCTTAAGAAGGCGCTTTTGATGCGCGTGGAACCGGTGAGCATGCTTGAGGACAAGCTTGTTTTTTTAAAGGGCGAGTACGAAAGCGTGGAGATCTCTTTAATCAACAAGGACGGAGATTATCTGGTACACGGCAAATCCTTAAAAAATTCCAATTTCTTTGAATATTACAAATCATATAACAATGCCGACATAGCGGATTATAATAAGATGATAGACTCCGTTACGTCGGGATCCGGAACCATGAACATGCTAAATTCAAAAGGGGAGGACTGCGTTATTTCCTATACCCCTTTAAGATCACTGGACACATGGTTTCTTTTGGCATATATACCCGCCGCCGATCTTTCGACCAATACGGTGGTGGACTGGCTGTTGCTTGGCATGGTGACTGTGGGGCTTTTGATCTTACTTGTTTTTAACTTTGCAGTCTTAATGGTCTACAACAAAAAGCTCTCCGAAGCTGCGGAAGCCGCCAATCAGGCCAATGAGGCCAAGTCCTACTTTCTTTCCACCATGTCGCATGATATCCGCACTCCCATGAATGCGATACTTGGGCTTAATGAAATGGTGTTAAGGGACTGTCACGACGAGGAGATCGTGGCATACTCGGAAAGCATCAGGACTGCGGGAAAGACCCTTCTTGGGCTTATAAACGATATCCTTGATTTCTCAAAGATAGAAGCGGGAAAAATGGATATCATCAACGTGGATTATAACTTTGTTTCGCTGCTTAACGATCTTGTGAACATGGTACAGGGAAAGGCCGCGGATAAGGGGCTTAAACTCAACCTTGATATCGACAGAAATATCCCCATGATACTAAACGGCGATGAGATCCGCATCAAGCAGATCATCACCAATATCCTTTCAAATGCCGTAAAATACACAAAGGAGGGTTCGATAACCTTCAAGGCCGGATTTGAGAGGATCGAAGGGGATAAGGATTCTGTTAAACTTTGCATCAGCGTTTCCGATACGGGTATAGGGATAAAGAAAGAAGACCTGGACCGTCTCTTTGTGGCCTTTGAACGTATCGAAGAGAAGAAGAACCGAAATATCGAAGGTACAGGCCTTGGAATGAGCATAGCGCAGAGCTTCCTTGCCATGATGGGAAGCCATATGAAGGTAGAGAGCGAATACGGCAAGGGATCCACATTTTCTTTTACACTTGTCCAGGGAGTAAGAGACTGGAATCCCATAGGAAACTATGAGGAGACCTTCAAACGTGCGATCTCTGAAAGGCAGACCTATCGCGAAAGATTTACCGCGCCCCACGCAAGGCTTCTGGTGGTGGACGATACGCCGGTTAATCTTTCGGTCTTCCAAAGCCTGCTTAAACGCACAAAAGTGCAGATAGATACAGCGGGATCCGGAGACGAGGGCATCGTACTGTACAAACAAAAGCATTATGATGTAATCTTCTTAGATCATATGATGCCTGACAAGGACGGCATAGAAACTTTAAAGGAAATGAAGATCATAACGGATTCTCCGAACAGCGAGACTCCTATAATATGCCTTACGGCAAACGCTATCTCGGGTATCCGCGAAATGTACATAAATGCAGGCTTTGACGATTATATTACAAAGCCCATAGACCCCGACAGACTGGAAACCCTGCTTCTTCAGTATATTCCGAAAGGGAAGATCGCTCCCCCGTCGGATGATGAAGAGGACGATTATTTCATTCCGGACTTTATCTTTAAGATCGATGCATTGGACGTTAATTCCGGTCTGATACACTGTGGGAGCAGAGAAGCGTATATGGCGACTCTTAAGATGTACCTTGAAGCCGCACCCAGAAATGCGGAGGAGATAGAGCGGTACTGGAGCGTACGGGATATTAAGAATACTACCATCAAGGTCCATGCGCTTAAGAGCACTTCAAGGGTCATCGGAGCCTTAAAGCTCGGTGATTTCGCGGCGCAGCTTGAAAAGGCCGGTGATTCGGGGGATACAGAGACTTTAGAAAAAGAACTCGGGGAACTTTTATCGCAGTACAGGGAGCTTGCGGAGGAACTTGAGCCCTTAAGCGATATCAAATCCAATGAAGAGTCGGACACAAGGCCTCTTATCACGGAAGAGGATATGAAGGAGGCTTATACAGCCATTTTGGAGTTTTGTGCCTCATATGATTTCGACAGTGTGGTCAATGTCGTGGAATCTCTTGATGATTACAGATTCCCAGAGGAAGAGGCAACACGATTTGAAGCCGTTAAAAAGGCTGTAGATAATTTTGATTACGATATGATACCGGGTATCATATCGGGGGAGAGGGATAATGGCCAGTAAGATTCTTTTGGTAAGCCGCGGAAGCGGGTTTATGGTGGATGCACTTAAGTCAAATCTTAAAAAAGAAGGTTTTATCATAATTCCGGCAGAGCCTGAGGTTCAGAGCATATCGGCGGGCAAAGAGGATGTGGATATGATCCTTTTGCTGGCGGGAGAATATATATATGACTCAGCCGAGGCTTTGGTATATCTGATGGATATAAGTCGTGACGAGGAAAAGCCGATCTGCCTCATCGGATATGAGGTTGAGATCGAAGCAGTCAAAAAATTCATACCGGAAACCTATATAAAGAAGGAGTTTACGCGTCCTTTCGATGCTAAATACGTAGCCGAGGGACTTAAAGCGCTGGCTGCGGCCGCGGAGGAAAAACGCAGTGGAAAGCATATCCTTTTAGTGGATGACGATACGACATTTTTAAAGATGCTTCAGGGATGGCTTTCCGAGAAATACAGGATCACGGCGGTCAAGTCGGGAATGCAGGCCATAACCTACATGGCCAATCACCGTCCTGACATGATACTTTTGGATTATGATATGCCTATAACTCCGGGGCCACAGGTAATGGAAATGATACGAAGCGAGTATAACTACAAAGATATACCAATCATTTTCCTTACAGGCAAATCGGACCGTGAGAGCATAATGAATGTTATGAGGTTGAAGCCTCAGGGCTATTTTTTAAAAACAATGCCTCGTGACGAGATAGTCGATGCGATAGATGATTATTTTGCGGCACACAGATGGGATGGTATGTGACAGGGGGGTAAATATTCCATACTGAGTGGAGGCGCATTATGAATAAAAAAACGAGATCTTTAAAAAGGGTGCTGATATCAATACTTATACCGGTATTGATATTGTCTCAGGCTGCCTGCAGCGGCAAAACGGAGGCCGACGGTGAGTTTAAACCAAGACTTTCCACGGAAACCGAATGCTCTATAAAGGTTGCCGGAAACTATTCCAATTTTGAATCGTTGGAAAGCGAGTTTGAACGCTTCTATGAGTTCTATCCCAATGTCACTCTCAACTATGTAAATCTGGATGATTATGAAAGCACCATAGCCAGTGCACTTATGAGTGATGAGGCTCCGGATATCTTTGTGACCGGAAGCTGGATGCTGAACGATGAAAAAAAGAAGCCGGTTTTGGAAAAAGCGGAAGTTCTTTCGGATCCTTCACTTGATATCGATCTTGACTGTATCAGAAAGGGTGCACGCTGGAGTTTAGAAAACGGAGACGTCATTATGCTTCCTGTTTTCACAAGATCCTACGGTATGCTCGTGAACATGGATATCTTTGAAAAAAACGGCTTAGAGGTCCCTACGGATTATGAAAGTTTCATCGATGTCTGCGAAAAACTAAAGGCAGCCGGCTATGAGCATCCCATAATGGGTGCAAACGGCACCACGGTGTCGGGAATGTATTATGCCTTCGGCTTTCCATTATTCTGCGACAATGTGTTAAAGAATCCCGGTTCCGTGGATGCTTTAAATGCATTGGACAGCTCTCAGGGTGAAATGATGCGTCCCGCACTTGAAAAATTAAAGACATTTGTGGATGCGGGATATCTTGATCCCAAAGCCTGCTCTGATGAGATAGAAGATGATTACAATGCAGTCATCATGCGCTTCTTCGAAGGGGATGTGCCCATGATGCTCGGAAGCGGAGATACGGTCTCGGGAACGCTTAAGCGTGAGAGCAAATCCGAAGCATTTTCCGCCGCTCCGTTTAAATATCGTTTCTTTGTGGTGCCCACGGGAGATGACGGGGGCTACTTTCTGGATGCTGTAAATCTTTTCTTCAGCGTAAACAAAAACAGCACAAATCTTGATATGACCAACGAATTCATTCGATTCCTCACAAGTGAGAAGGAACTCGGAAACATGGCCGCTATAAAGCGTCTTATCACTCCCACCAACGATTTTTCATTAGATGAAGTATATTCGTCTTTGGAAGGATTTCCTGAGGACAGATACTTCAGTTATCAGGAGACCCGATTAAACGATAACGTAAACAAAGAATTCCGCGCCGCAGCCTATAAAGTTGCGAACGGTATCATGACGGTGGACGAGGCGGTAAGTGCCTACGGAAGCCTTTGGGAATGAGCATAGGCAGGAAAGGATTAAGATGGAAGAACGCATAGTTGTTGTGGATGATGATGCCATCATATTAAAAAACGCCAATACGGTCCTTACCAAAGCGGGTTTTAAGGTTACCTGTCTTAAAAGCGGCCGGCTGTTACTTGATTATGTCACAAAGAACAGGATAGATATGCTTCTTCTTGATATAAAGATGCCGGATCTTGACGGTTTTGAGACCATGGGGCTGCTCCGAAGATGGGAAAACGAAAACGATCAAAGAGAGATCCCGGTCATCTTCTTTACGGCAAATGATGACCTTGCCTCAGAGACTAATGGACTTTCCCTGGGCGCGATGGATTTTATAAGAAAGCCCTTTGTGGCCGAGATATTGACATTAAGGGTAAGACATCTTTTGGATCTTATAAGACTTCAGAAGGATCTTCATGCGGAGGTTGAAAGAAAGACCAAAGAAGTGGAAGGATTGTCCCTTCACGTGGTACATACCCTGGCGGATGCCATAGATGCCAAGGATGCCTATACTAAGGGGCATTCGGGAAGGGTAGCCGAGTATTCCAAAGAAATAGCCAAAAGGGTCGGTTATTCCATAGAAAGGCAGGAGGAGATCTATATGATGGGGCTTCTCCATGATGTGGGAAAGATAGGCGTTCCGGATGCGGTTATAAATAAACCTGGGAAGCTTACCGACGAAGAATTTGCGAAAATAAAGACACATCCCGAAAGAGGAGCACGTATCCTTCAAAATATCGAGGAAATGCCGAAACTTGCAACAGGAGCCCGTTGGCATCATGAACGTTTCGATGGCAAAGGCTATCCGGATGGGCTTTCCGGCGAGGATATTCCGGAAGAAGCACGTATCATAGCAGTGGCTGATGCCTATGACGCCATGACCAGCCACAGAAGCTACAGAGATGTTATCCCTCAGAATGTGGTACGAGGCGAACTTGTGAAGGGCTCGGGCACACAGTTCGATCCGCGCTTTGCCAAGGTCATGACAGAGATCATAGACGAGGATGTGGATTACAGACTCCACGAGGATTAAACGGTTTTTATGACAGACGATTGCCCATCTGATATGGTATAATATGAAAAATTCAAATCACTTTTCAACGGGGAAAGGTTGTTCTGAATGAAGGACCGGTAATGAGAGCAGAGGGCTTGGGGAAATCGCTAATACTTGTATCACTGCGGGATAATGCATCTAAGCTATTCATGATCGAGAATAACTTGGATGCTTTTTTATTATAAATACCGTTGTATAAGCCGGAAGCAAGATAACTCAAAATTTGTGAGGAAAAAGTCATGAATTATCTTGAAGAATACTACAACAATTATGATGAAGAAGGGAGACTTCTTTCTCGTCACGGTCAGGTGGAATACTTAACCACAATGAAATATATAAAGGAATGTCTTGATGGTATTTCAGGACCGAGAGTCCTTGAAGTAGGTGCCGGAACAGGGCGCTACAGCGTAACATTGGCAAAACAAGGACTGCAAGTGACCGCAGTTGAGCTGATAGAGCATAATCTTGAAATATTAAGATCCAAACTGGACGGTACGGAACCTATCACAACGATCCAAGGGAATGCGCTGGATTTGTTACCGCTTTCCGACAATTCTTTTGATCTGACCATGCTTCTGGGTCCGATGTATCACCTTTACACGAAGGAAGAAAAGATAAAAGCACTTTCTGAGGCAGTGCGTGTGACAAAACCGGGCGGTTATATTATGGTTGCTTATTGTATGAATGAGCCGACTGTCATACAGTATGTATTCGGGCTGAACCACCTGCAAGAAGTGATGGACTTTAATATGCTGACTTCCGACTGGCATTGTATAAGTGAGCCGAAGGATCTGTTTGAGTTGGTGCGCACTGAAGAGATTGCGGATTTGGATTCGGAAGTTCCTGTCAAAAGGATCAAACTGGTAGCCACAGACGGAGCCACGAATTATAAGCGGGAGTTTATTGATGCTATGGACGAAGAGACTTTTGGTAAGTGGATGGATTATCATTTCACTATCTGTGAACGACAAGATCTGATAGGGGCATCCCACCATACGCTGGATATACTCCAAAAAGAGTGACAAATTCGCAGTTTATAGTTTCGTGTGTGACTGATGAGTCAAATCGTCGTCGCCGGAGGGTGAAAATCGGAAAAATCCGGACAAATGTCCGGCAAATGACCCGTACAGTATCTACTTTTGCTCGGAAAACACACTCCTTATCTGTGAAAGAAACCGTTCTGCTATCGGAGAGAAGGTCTGATATTTTTTCCAGATCAGATAGAGATTGGTCTCTAACTTGGGAGACAGTGGCCTGAATACAAGCCCGCTTGCAGGCGATGTGTCAATAAGTTTATCAAAGGTCAAAAGATAGCCAAGCTTCTCTTTGGCAAAGATCGAGCCGTTATAAGACAGTTTGAAGGAACCTTCCAGGTGGAGCTTGTTCATTTTATCTTTTGCCCATGCCGGAAAATCCTTCTCCCATGCCTGCTCTGAACAGAATAAAGGCAACCCTGTAAGGTCATCCACGCGGATGGCCTTTTTCTTTGCCAGCGGATCTTTTGCGGGCATGACGAGCCCCCAGGTGTCTGCTTCCGGGAATACGATGGATTCGTACTTTTCCGGATTCGGTATCTCGGCCAGCACTGCAAAATCCAACAGTCCTTTGTCCAGTTTTTCCGCTACCTGTTCTGTATCGCCACTGGTGATATGGTATTTGATATCCGGGTATTTTTCTTTAAAGGTTTTGATCTCTCCGGCGAGGAACCTGATCTGGTAGGATTCCGCCAGTCCGAAGTACAGGTCGCCTCCGGTCACTTCATCAAGGGAGATAAATTCCTGCTCGATCTTATCCGCCATGTTTACCAGATCTTCTGCACGGTTCCGGAGGAGAATACCTTCTTCGGTCAGTTTGATGCTGAAGGAATGTCTTGTGAAAAGCTTCTTTCCCAGCTCTTCTTCAAGAGATTTTAACTGTTTGGAGAGCGCCGGCTGTGAAAGATGCAAAGTTTCCGCAGCACGGGTCATATTTTCTTCTCTTGCAACGGCAAGAAAGTATCTGAGAGTCCTTATTTCCATAGATGAATTCCTCCAGACATACGATATAACAAAAAGTTATTTCATGATATTAATTATAACCATTAGCGGAAGTATCTTCAAGTGTATATGATGAAAACTGTAAGTAACGGAATTCATTGTGAGGAAGGCTATGGAGCAGGAACGATTAATAAAAAATCTGGCGGATGCCGGCTGCACCGGCGAAATGGCGCGAAAAATCATGCGGTTTTGCGGTGGCGGAAACCTGAAGGAAGCTTTGCTGTTGATGAAGAAGGACCGTTGCAGGCTGATGGATGAACTGCACGAGACCGGAAGAAAGGTCGATTGCATGGACTTTCTGATCCGAAGTACGGAAAAAGAAATGGAACAGGCGAAAAATAAGATGGAGGTGTCAGAAGATGATCAAAATTGAAGAATTAAAAATGGTTACTGAATGGGATAAAACTTTCCCCAAGAGCGATAAGGCAGATCACAACAAGGTTACATTTGTAAACAGGTACGGAATTACACTTGCAGCGGATATGTATGTTCCCAAGAATGCAGAGGGTAAACTCCCTGCCATTGCCGTAAGCGGTCCTTTTGGTGCCGTGAAAGAACAGTGTTCGGGCCTTTACGCTCAGACTATGGCAGAGAGAGGATTCCTTACGATCGCATTCGATCCCTCCTTTACCGGAGAGAGTGGCGGAAATGTACGATATATGGCATCTCCTGATATCAATACGGAAGATTTTATGGCTGCAGTGGATTTCTTATCTTTGCATGAAAAGGTTGATCCTGATCGTATCGGGACCATCGGTATCTGCGGATGGGGCGGAATGGCGATCAATGCAGCGGCTCTTGATACCAGAGTAAAAGCTACTGTAGCAGTCACCATGTATGACATGACCAGAGTAAATGCCAATGGATATTTTGATGCGGATGATAACGAGGAAGCAAGATATCAGCAGAGGAAGAACTTCTGTGCCCGGCGTCTGGAAGACCTGAAAACGGGTGATTATAAGCGCGCAGGCGGTGTGGTGGATCCGCTTCCCGAGGATGCCCCGTTCTTTGTAAAGGATTATTACGATTATTACAAAACAGACAGAGGTTATCATGCAAGATCCCTTAATTCCAATGACGGCTGGAACGTGATCGGATGCGAGTCCTTTATGAACCAGCCCATTTTGAAATATTCTAATGAGATCAGAAGTGCTGTTCTGCTCATTCATGGAGAAAAGGCTCATTCCTGTTACTTCTCAAAAGATGCCTATGCAGATATGATCAGGGACAGCAAGTACGCCGGTAACAAGGAACTCATGATCATTCCCGGAGCATCTCATACGGACCTGTATGATGGTGGTGAAAAGAAGGTTATCCCCTTCGATAAGATACAGAGTTTCTTTGAGAACTATCTGAAGTAAGAGGAATCCATGAAGAAAAGAAGCATCATTTTAACCCTGCTGTTACTCACGGCTGTGATCGCTGCCTGCGGAAATACAGAACGAGCAGACATAATTCCAACAGATCCGGACGACAGTCTTGAACAATCGATTTCTGAAAGCGAAGAAGCAAGCACAAACCGGAATGGTCACTCTGCAGAGCAGGCAGATACGGAAACGATCACCGAAACCGAGTCTGTTATAAATACAAACGAGTCAGCGGAAGGAGCGGATCAGGAGGAAGTCGGCGATATGATCATGGCGATAGGAGATACAAAGATTCAGGTTGCCTGGGAGAATAATGAATCGGTAGAAGCTCTTAAGGAGTTGGTTTCGCAGGAACCCTTAAGCATACAGATGTCTATGTACGGAGGTTTTGAACAGGTAGGTTCCATTGGACAGAACCTCCCAAGATCCGATGAACAGATTACAACGAAAGCCGGCGATATCGTTCTTTATTCCGGAAATCAGATCGTAGTATTCTATGGCTCTAATTCCTGGGCATATACGAGATTGGGACATATATCGGATAAGAATGAAAAGGAACTGACAGAGCTCCTTGGAAACGGAGACGTAACCATAACGATCGAGTAAGAAAGAAAATAAACAGCATTTGTCTTTAAATGGCCCCCCGGTAATGGTATAATCATTGATATTATGTTGTACGTGCATTTGGGAAGAAAAAGTTGTTCTGAAAGAAGGACTAGTACTGAGAGCAGAAAGCCTGGGGAAATCATTAATACTTATACCACTGCGGGATAATGCATCTAAGCTATTCTTAATTGAGAATAACTTGGGTGCTTTTTTATTTTGATGACCGTAGGAAGATTATCTTTCAGGATTATTTACTGAGGCAAGTTGGAATCTGTAAGGGTACGTTCGCTTTCAGAAAGCGAAAATCAGAAATCACCAACGCCTGTAAGATGAAAAGGGAGAAAGAACAATGGCTGAAGAATTTTTAACTTTAATGGCTGATCTGGATGATGATTCGCAACAAACTTTATCGGCGTGGTATGAAGAACTAAAAAAAGCCGGCTTTACAGGGAATCAAACTCCGAGACTCCCTTTTCACATAAGCATGGGCAGTTTTTCAGTGGACAAAGAGGCCGCCGTAATAGGTGAAATGAAGGAACTGGCTGCGCGGTTTTCCTCGATCCCGGTACATATCAGTCACCTAGGAGTATTCTCAGGGCGAAAGGTACGGCAGGCTGAT
>JAEEMP010000073.1 GCA_016283275.1 Lachnospiraceae bacterium | reverse complement strand
TAAGCACGCCGCCAGCGTTCATCCTGAGCCAGGATCGAACTCTCGAAAAAAAGTTTGTCCTTAGCATTAATAAACGTTAGCTTTTAGTTTCCGTCTTTTACTGCATATAGGTTGTTTGTTCTGAAAAAATTGATTGATTCAAAGATTTTCAGGGTTGCATATGCTGTTAAGTTATCAAAGTGCCTTATTTGTTGTGATTTCTCAAACAAATTTCATGTGCTCTCTCTCAAGAGCATAGTCACTATATCACCACAATCTGACCTTGTCAACACAAATTTTGTATTTTTTTCAAAAAATTTTTGTTTTGCCCAAAAACCCACATTTTAAGCACTTTGTCGCGCTAAAGGGCCAAACAGAATTGGTAATATTTTCAAAAAATCGATTAAATTGTGTGAGTTGTGTTTACAATTTTAAATTATTGTGTCAAGTCGTATACTCAACTGTTGCAGAATTCTTGTTTAAAAGCCGGGCGTGTCCTGTTTTCCCGCAAAACAAAACGCCATGACGGTCGATCCGCCATGGCGCAAGTTAAATAACATATAAAAATCCGACTACTGTATAAGATTTTCCGTAGTACTTCCCCGTGAATTTGAACTAACCATCAAAGACAACGAACTGATCGTCGTACCGGTGGGAACTTCATATATAAGTACAAGTCTTCTGCTCTCACCTGCCGCAAAATCACCGAGATACTCACTAAGATCGTCCTGGAGCATGGTCTTATATACCGATTTGTATCCCTGACCGTTTACATTAACCTTGAATGTAACGCCCTCAGCATATACATTAAGCTGACTTGCGGAACCGTTATTTGTTACATTAAAGAAAATGACCATCAACTTATTGCCGCTTGTTGCATCCATTGAAAAGAAATAATCCGTACTTTCCTCGGGATAACTGTCAAGCAGTCTGTATTCCGCATAATCAATCGAATAGTTTGTTGCATTAAGGAACTCCTCGATCGTTACAACAGGTTCTGAATTATCAACGACTGTAGCTCCGCCCGAACCGTCACCGCCGGAAGATCCGTTTGAAGATGAATCCGAACCGGAATCCGACCGGTTATTAAGAGCTTCCTGAGCTTCAGCCTCTTTGCGGCGGTCATCCTCTTCTTTTTGTTTGGCGGCTTCATAAGCTTTGATACCGTCTTCCCTGACTTTAACGGCGGTTTCATATTGCTGCATGAATTCGCTCGTATCGACAAGTCTTGAATGATTGTCCGAATCATATTTAAGAAGAAGCGATGCGGCATATTCACTTACCATCTCGTTCTCTTCTTCATTAAGATCGGGAAGAGATACGCAGGCGGAAAGTGTCATTAATGCAGCCAGCAATATAGATATCATCACGACAAAGCGTTTTTTCATGATTCGCCCTGTCCCTCCTTATTTCCGTTTATAACAACATTATCAGAATTTAGCGGCATATTGTCAACCATGGACGGCTGAATTTGAGTAACCGGCATCTGCACAGGTTGCATGGGCACAGGTTGCACGGGCATCGGTTGTACTTGCACAGGTTGCACAGTCCCCGCCCTTTTCAGCTTCTGCTCATGACTTTCAAGCAGCATATATACAAAAGATATCGCTATGGCAAGCAGACCGACTACAAGAAATACTATCATCCTGTTGAAATCACTTGAATTTTTGAAATCCCAGAAGGCGACCTTAATACATATAAGAAGCGAAAGCACCAGTCCGTATATCCTTACTTCAAATCGATTGGCGATGCATCCCACAGCTATCGTAAGGAAAGCTACGATCATCAGAGAAATACTTATCCAAAGCGGATCTACCTTTAAAAACAGGCCAAGATAAGTAAGTATTGCTGACATAATAATGTATCTGCCGGGTGTATCAAGACCAAACGGCTTTCTTAATACTATTACACATGTAAGAAGTCCTATAAACGCCGCCGAGGCAACAACAACGATCTCTTTATATCCGTCATAGTCGTTGGCGGGTGCCAGCAATATGTTTCCTGTCATCAGCAACAGAGAAACAAGATTGTATGCCACTATCCCGTTAACCCTCATGGATCCTATAAGATTAAACATAACCATCAGAACAAGCAGATATGACATTCCTATAAGCACTGTAAAATGATCGAACCCGTACAGCAATATGAATGCATACCCCAGCAAGCCGAAAACAAATTCATGATAAAGTTTAAAGAGCGGACAAACGAAAAGTCCCAGGAACGCCACTCCCCATATCGCAAATACAAAGTAATCCGATTTCAAAAATACGGCCTGTACAAGCACTCCGAAAGTTATTACCGCATCGGATATCGCAAAATCACGGGACAACGCGCAAAGCTTTGAAAAAACGATGATTCCCAACAGTATAAATATCGCCGAACGATCGGAAAGATCGTTGCCGAATCCGTTATTTATAAGAACATAAAGAGTCGCATAAAGAAATATTAACGTGATCGGACTGAAGCGTTCTTTTTTCATGACAAGGATCAAAAACGAAACAAGACACACTCCCGCGAAGGCCGCATGAACATAGTAGTTGTCGCTTCCTATTATCATAAGACTCGTAATGCCTATAAGTGAAAGCGAAACGCACTTAAAGACCATATCCTGCGTATTGAATGCATATGCGATAAAAAGAACAAGCAAAACCGCACATACACCGCCCGCATACCACAGATGCTCGATGTCATCGGAATACTTGGCATTCACAAAAACAATTGATGCAAAAACGACTCCGGCTCTGAATATCTTGGATACGGCATAACCGGGTTTGTAAGGTGCGAAAAACAGCAGAAGGTTCACTACGAGAACCAAAGAAAGCATTACGATATATGCTTCGAGCGTGATACTTACGTAAGCAACGGCAAAGAGCGGAACCGCGCTTCCCAAAGAGCATACTATCTCCATGATCTGCGATTTTCTGATCCTTGCAAGCAAAAGGTTTATAAGGCCGATCGCCACAAATATGCCAACACAGACATAGAGATTATACATATCGAGTTTTAAATACGAATATATAGTGGCGAAATAAAGTACTCCGAACCCAAGTCCCGTAATGACCTGAGAAAATACGGCAAACTTTCTGGCCACAAGAAGTTCGGAAACAAGGATGACAACAATTCCCGCCGCAAAGAAAACAACACCTTTAAAAAAGTCGTCAAGATAAAGCGCTCCGAAATAGGCAAGCGCAACAAGCACAAACACCGATCCGATGACGCTTAATATCCCGGCGCCTACCTTTATCTCGATATTTGTACGCTTTTCATCGTTCGCACCGTAGTTTTTAACATACTCGTTGTTAACGATCCGGCCGGCATTTGCATACTCAAGGTATTTCTTGTAATTTGCCGCCATATCATCCAACAGTTTTTCCGGTCTCTCGGTACCTTTTGAAGCCATTTCGGCAACTCTGTCAAGATAGAGATGGAAACTCGGCTCATTGGAATTTGCTCTGTAATATTCGATCATTTCACGGACTGCGCCGTAAGGATTTGCATTGTACATCTTAATTTACCTCTGCCCCTGACTCCGCTCTTTCAAGCGTGAACCAGAATACCACTCCGTTTTCTTTATTATATACGCCATAATCCTGCTTTAACGTATCCATGGCGGCTTTAACTATGGAAAGCCCGATCCCGCTTCCGCCATATTCCCGAGATCTTGCACTGTCAACTTTATAAAACTTTTCCCATAGATGTTCAATACTTTCAGTAGGGATAGGGTCGCCCGTATTAAATACCGAAACCTTTACCTTATCTGTATCTATGTCAAAAGAAACATCTATCCTTTTTTCACCGTCGCTCTTACAGTGATTGAACGCATTCGAAAGGTAATTTTCAAACACCTCGCGCGCCAGGTATTCATCCGACCACACATAGATCTCTTCGGTATCCGCTATCGTTACATTAACATCATTCCCGGTACTCAGTATAGAGAATGAATTTACGATGTTACGGGCAAAAGAAACTATATCGAAACGCTCCATATCAAGTTTCTGATTGCCGAATTCAAGCCGGTTAAGGTCCAAAAACTTCCTGACCATATCGTTCATCTTGGAAGATTCATCGATTATAACGTCACAATAGTAATCTCTGTCTTCCTCATTTTCAATACCGTCTTTAAGGCCTTCGGCATAACCCTGTATCAGGGCGATCGGCGTCTTAAACTCATGAGATACGTTAGAAATAAACTCTTTTCGCATCTCATCTATCATTATACGACGCTCGTTATCCTGCTGTAACTCCATATTGGCGGTTTTAAGCTTCGAGATCGATTCTTCCAGACTTTCCGAAAGCTTATTCATATTCCTGCCCAAAATTCCGATCTCGGAACCGTCGTCTCCCGAATATCTTGCATTAAAATCCATTTCCGCCATCTTGCGGGAGATATCGGTAAGTTCACGAATGGGATCCGAAAAACGTTTGGAGATAAAGTATACCGCCAGCATGCCTCCCAAAATACAGATCAAGCCTACATATATCAGGAATCTGTTTGCGATCTTTGTGCTTTCCCTTATACTCTCGACAGGTGTACGCATCAAAAAAAAGCATGTATCCGAAAGAAAACCGATCATTTCGATATATTCCGACTTTGAACCGGGTTCGCTCTTTTTTATAAGAACATAATCATCGGTTTGATCGATCAGTTCCTTGGCAAAACCGAGGCTTCTTTTTTCAAGTATCGATTTTAATTCAAGTGTCAGCTCTTCCGCAGGTTCATTGGAATAGATCTTTATCGGAACATCCGATTCCGAAGATATTATCAGAAGGCTTACATTATGCCTTCCGGCAAGATACCTTAGCGAGATATCGGATTCTTCGCTCTCAAGTTCCCCGCTTTTAAAGCTTTTTGAAAGCTCCAGATATATGCTTTTAAGGGCTTTTTGCTTGTTATATGTATAATATTTTCCAAGAAGCAGCGAATTGGCCAGCCATATAAGTCCGATCATCGCGATACCGAGCAATGAGAATGTGACCGCAAGCTGAAACCTTATCGAATGCTTTACCGTTTTCTTTTTACTCAAATTTATATCCCATTCCCCATACGGTTTTTATATGATCGCCGGCGTCGCCGAGTTTTGCACGCAGTTTCTTAACATGCGTATCTATTGTGCGGGCATCGCCGAAATAGTCATAATTCCACACACTTTCGAGTATCTTGTCACGTGAAAGCGCCATGCCTTTGTTTATTATAAAAAAAGAAAGCAGTTCGAATTCCTTGATGCTTAATTCGATCTCGTTACCGTTTACCAATACCCGGTGAGCACCTTTATCCACAACTATATCTTCAAATTCAAGCACTTCCGCCGGCCCGTCTTTGATGCTTCGGCGAAGCACGGCCTCAACTCTTGCGGTAAGAATACGCGGGCTGAAGGGCTTTGTGATGTATTCATCAACTCCGAGATCAAATCCCAGGAGTTCATCATGTTCTTCGGCCTTTGCCGTAAGCATGATGATCGGAACATCCGATATTTCCCTTATTTCCCTGCAGGCCGCCCAACCGTCCATAACCGGCATCATAACATCAAGTATAACAAGGGCTGTATCGCGTTCTTTTTCAAAAATATCACAGGCCTCGCGGCCGTTTGAAGCTTCCGTGACCGCATAACCTTTTCTCGATAAAAAATCATTTACGAGTTTTCTCATTCTGGGCTCGTCGTCCACAACCAGAATCTTTACTTTATCCATGTTCAATATCCCCGGCTTTCAAATAATAAAGGCTCTTACCATGATCGATATTATAATAGTATTCCAAAGATATGTTTTTTCTGTGAACTATTCGTCAAAATTTATGTTTAATTCGCGTTCTTTTTGCCGAACCGCTTCTTCACGGGCCTTAAGATCGTCTTCCCACGCCGCATACTGGTTGGTAACAGCCATCTTGTAATTAAGCGCATTGGGAGTGGTTCCTCTTAACATGATGAGTAACATTGCTCCGGCCAATACACCGAAAATAATGCTTATGAGCACGCTGTTTCTGTATTTTATGCGAAGTTCACGTTCTATGTTGGTCTGCTTGGGCTTTTGCCTTGAAAGAGCCGACTCCTTGAATTCGGTCCTTTTAAAAGTCGTGTATAAAGGGATCGGGCGGATCTTTTCGCGGTTTATACCCGACTGGATCAAAGAATCGTACATCGAATGCATAAATTCAAGACCTATCGGTGTCTGAAAGGTCCCTGAATCAAGCGCTTTATTGTATATTCCGAGAACTATGGACATATTGGTCATATCCATCTTTGATTCGATTAAAGATATCCTCTTGATCTCGTCTTCGGCCATCAAAGCATCAGTATGAGTCGCAAAAACATATCCCGCAACCGTAAGCTCTTCTCTGCTTTCTTCCTGCATATTTAACTCCTCCGTAATAACGATGCAGAATTTTCCTTTATTATCTCAGTAAAAAGAAAAAGGGCCGGATATAACCGGCCCTATGATCATCCCTCAATATACAACACGCCGAGAGTACCGGGACCGCAATGGCTGGAAATAACT
>JAEEMP010000072.1 GCA_016283275.1 Lachnospiraceae bacterium | reverse complement strand
GAAGATGATCATGAGGAATTCCTGCGGTGGATAGATGTTGATGATCCGATAAAGTATTACCCTGAGTTTTTTAGGACCGAGCTGTTACATCCTGAAGACGGAGTAAAGCATTTTGTGACTGATGAGAGGTAACCATATGACAATACAAGAAGTCCAATTGGATGATGAGGTCCTCTCTCTTCTGATCAGATTTTCGGAAGATTGGACGGCGGAGAATAGTTGCTACGGATACCGGCCGAATGACAGGTCAGATATCGAAGGGAACCGGATTTTTTTGGCCAAGGAAGATGACACCATTGTCGGGTATCTCTTTGGAAAAATCTATAAGTCCGAAAAGATGAAGTCCATCATGCCGAAGGGCACTCCATATTTCGAAGTGGAAGAATTATATGTGATCCCTGAGAAGCGTTCACAGGGCATCGGCGAGAAGCTGTTCCGTTTCGTGGAGGGTGCGGTTAAGGACGAGGCTGAGTATATGGTCCTCAGTACGGCAACGAAGAACTGGAAGGCGATATTCCATTTTTATCTTGATGAGCTGGATATGAGTTTTTGGAGTGCCAGGTTGTTTAAGAAGATTTGAAAAAAACGAATTCAAGCAGGTGTCAGTTTAATAAAACAAAGCTTTAAGACCGTGGCTGACAAGTTTTGATATACTGAAGAAGGTATTTTGAGATAACGGCTATCAGAAGAAACCCGGAGAAGAGGATTATGAAAGGAAAGGCTCAAAATGGATATAGTATATAAAAGATTATCGGAGAATGAATTAAACAGAATTATAAAAATGAGAATAGATCAATTGACGGAAGAATACACGTCAGAAGGCAGAACAGTTCCGCAGGGTGTAAATCTTGAATCAGCGCTTATGGATTTTTATAAAAGGAATATGGCTGCCGGCACCTATGTTTCCTGGCTTGCATTTGACGGAGACAAGATAGTGGGAACAAGCGGAATGTCTTTTGCGGAAAAGCCGCCATACTTCACTTGCCCTTCGGGGAGAATCGGTATCTTGTCCAGCATGTATACCGATCCGAACTATAGGAGGATGGGAATCGCTACACAATTACTTGACAGAGTAGTAAAAGAGGCAAAAGACTACGGCTGCGGAACTATCTATATAACGGCTTCGGACATGGGTGTAAAGTTATATGAATCATATGGATTTAAGCATAACGGTAATTTCATGCAGTACTACTTTTGAAGCGTATCTTAAATGGTGCACGAAATCAAAGAAGCTGCTGAAGAAGTAAAAGGTTTTTGGCATGGGGACCATACTGAAAGGTATTGTCGTAACGGTGAGGAAATCGGTGATTTTTACAAATGCACCTATGGATGCCCGGTTAATGGCGATAGTTATGGAATCTTTTCAAAGTTTCCACACCGGCGGTTTCTGGGATTATCCGAATGAAATAAAGAAATAGAGAGGAAAAGACAGATAAGAATGATAATAGAGATTAAGGATCCAAATGAAAAACAAGCTATAGCAAGAAAAGTACTGGAGGCTCTTACCGACTGGTTCGGGATAGAGGAAAGCCGCGAGGAATACATTTCAGAGTGCGCCGATTGGACATTTTTTGCGGCAAAGGAAGAAGAGGAAGCTATAGGATTCCTCTGCTTAAAAGAAACGGGGAAGGCTACTGTTGAACTCGCTGTTATGGGAGTTTTAAAGGATTATCACAGGAGCGGTATTGGCCGGCAACTCGTAGAAAGGGCGAAAGAAACCGCCAAATCGCAAGGGTATGAGTTCATGCAGGTCAAAACTGTAAAAATGGGAATGTATGAGGATTATGACAGAACAAATCTGTTTTATATAAGTTGTGGATTCAAGGAATTTGAAGTATTCCCTCTCCTTTGGGATGAGGCAAATCCCTGCCAGGTTTATGTGATGCCTTTGAAATAATGGCTTTCAGGATAACTTAAAACGACAGATTCTCATTTGCTGGGCTTGATAGATGCCGTTGTTTTATGAAATGAAAAGCTTCGGATAGCTTTTTATATGATTGATAGAGGAGGGATTAAAGATAGATGTTCAGGGAAATGAGACGCTTTAAGCAGCAGATTACAAACGAGGAATGTATAGAGATCCTGAAGAATGAACCAAGGGGCGTGTTATCTGTTCTTGGAGATGATGGATATCCCTATGGTGTCCCGTTGGATCATTGGTATTCGGAGAGTGACAGGAAGCTTTACTTCCATTGTGCTAAGGAAGGCCATAAGCTTGATGCGATATCAAAGTGTGATAAGGTAAGCTATTGTGTGATGGATAAAGGCTATCGAAAAGAAGGCGAGTGGGCTATTAATATCCGCAGCGTAATAGTGTTTGGAAGGATCCGCGAGGTTTTGGATGACGAAAAGAAAAAAGAAATCTGTACGTGTCTCTGTCGGAAGTTTACAGATGATGAAGCATATCTTGAAAAGGAAATGAAAAATGCCTTTCCTCGTGTATGTTGTCTGGAATTGGATATAGAGCATTTAACCGGGAAACTGGTAAATGAAGCATAGGGGGTGTTTACTTTATGATGATAAGAAAGGCAACTGTAAAAGACTTATCGCGTATAGCGGAGATACAGATTTTTAATTATCGTTTGTATTTTTACCCAATATTTAAGGCAGACAAGTACTATTTTGAGGAGCTTCAAGTACCGTCTTTGATGCAGAAGTATGAAGCTGATATTGACAGTGTGTATGTTTACGATGATGG
>JAEEMP010000071.1 GCA_016283275.1 Lachnospiraceae bacterium | reverse complement strand
TCATCATTCTTTACAAGATTGATGTCAATTTGCTGTCAATTCGTTTTTTCGACGCTTGGAACCCGCATAAACACTGGGTTTCAGTCCTTAACACTTTTCATAGTCGGGAACAGAAGAACATCCCTTATCGCCGGGCTGTTGGTAAGAAGCATTACAAGTCTGTCTATACCGTAGCCGATACCACCTGTGGGAGGCATACCGATCTCAAGTGCATTTAAGAAGTCTTCATCGGTATGGTTGGCTTCTTCGTCGCCTGCATCGGCAAGCGCATCCTGTTCCTTGAAACGTTCGCGCTGGTCGATGGGATCGTTAAGCTCGGAATATGCGTTACACATCTCCCATCCGTTTATAAAGAGTTCGAAACGCTCCACATAGCCTTCCTTATCGGGCTTCTTCTTGGTAAGCGGAGAGATCTCGATCGGGTGATCCATTACAAATGTGGGCTGGACCATGTGCTCCTCACAGAATTCCTCGAAGAAGAGATTTAAAATATCACCCTTCTTGTGATGGTCTTCATATTCGACGTGCTTCTCATCTGCAATCTTCTTGGCTTCAGCATCGTCTTTGATCGTATCAAAGTCAACGCCGGCATACTTCTTAACCGCTTCGGTCATCGTGATGCGCTCAAAAGGCTTTCCGAAGTCAAGTTCGATATCACCATACATAAACTTCGTGGTACCGAGAACTTCCTGTGCCACATATCTGAACATATTCTCGGTTAAGTCCATCATTCCGTGGTAATCGGTATATGCCTGATAAAGCTCCATAAGAGTAAACTCGGGGTTGTGTCTTGTATCAAGACCCTCGTTTCTGAATACACGGCCGATCTCATAAACTCTTTCAAGACCGCCCACGATAAGTCTCTTTAAGTAAAGTTCCAAAGAAATACGAAGCTTTAAGTCCTCGTCAAGCGCATTGAAATGTGTCTCGAACGGTCTTGCTGCGGCACCGCCCGCATTGGATACGAGCATGGGTGTCTCAACCTCCATAAAGTTCTGCTCCGAAAGATACTTACGGATCGAAGCGATTATCTTGGAACGCTTTACGAATGTGTCCTTTACTTCCTCATTCATGATGAGGTCAACGTATCTCTGACGGTATCTTACGTCTGTATTGGTAAGTCCGTGATATTTTTCGGGAAGGATCTGAAGCGACTTTGAAAGAAGGATCACCGAATCCGCATGGATGGAGATTTCACCCATCTGTGTGCGGAACACAAAGCCCTTAACGCCTACGATATCACCGATATCAAACTTCTTAAAGCCCGCATATGCCTCTTCTCCGAGAAGATCCCTGCTTACATATAACTGAATGTTTCCCTTTAAATCCTGTAAATTGGCAAAAGAAGCTTTACCCATTACTCTCTTGCTCATAAGTCTTCCCGCAAGAGAAACCTCGATGGGCTGTGCATCCATGATGGCACGTCTTTCTTCGTAATCAGCCTTGACTTTTGCTCTCGCTTCCGCTTCATCCAGTCCTTCGGTATCGACCGGCTTTCTGTCTTTAAGAAGCTTTGCCTCAAGCTCGCTGTAAAGAGCCTTGGCATCATCGGTATGATGAGTCTGGTCATATTTGGTAATTACAAAAGGATCGTTTCCTGCTTCCTGAAGTGCGGAAAGCTTTTCGCGTCTTACCTTTAAAAGCTGATTAATGTCCTGAACGGGCACCTGGTTATTTTCGTTTGCCATATTTCTCTCCTCATTGTTTTAAAAAAGGGCACTTCATTGTATGAGGCGCCCCTTTGAATATTCAATATTATTCCTGATACTCATCAGTCATTTGACTTATCGATAGCGAGTACCTTGTACTTGATATCGCCGCCGTCTGTCGAAACTGTAACAGTCTTACCCTTCTTGGCACCGATCAAAGCTCTGCCGACAGGCGACTCATTTGAAATCTTACCCTTTAAGCTGTCAGCCTCACTTGAGCCCACGATCTTATATTCAAGCTCTTCATTATATTCAAGGTCCTTGATCTTAACGCGGCAGCCTACACTTACTACTGTTGTATCAACTTCGTCTTCATCGACTACTTCAACATTTTTAAGGATTTTCTCTAATTCTTCGATCCTTGCTTCAATATCTCTCTGCTCGTCTTTGGCTGCGTCGTATTCGGCATTTTCGGAAAGGTCACCGAGTTCTCTTGCTTCTTTGATCTTCTGGGCAACTTCCTTACGTCTTACTACCTTTAACTCTTCGAGTTCGTCCTCGTATGCTTTAACACCCGAGTAGGTGAGAATGTTCTTTTTTGCTTCCATTTTTTACTATCCCTTTCGTCAGACGTTTTTTAACAACGCCATTTCAACTTGTGTATTATAAACACATCTTTAATAAAGTGTCAAGGAGTATGGACATTTTTTAGATCAAAACGAAATTTTTTCCACAACTTTTAAAAGTTCGTCCATTGTGGTCATCTCATTTATCCTTTTTCTTAATCCTGCTGCCCCCGTAAAACCCTTTAAATACCACGAAAGGTGCTTGCGCATCTCTCTTATGCCAATGTACTCACCCTTATATTCAAGCATCATTTTTGCATGTTCTCTTATGGTGCTTTTCACTTCTTCGGCCGTTGGCGGCTTGTATTGTGTACCCGACAGATAGGCATTGATCTCTCTGAACACAAAAGGATTGCCTTCGGCCGCCCTTCCCACCATGACAGCATCGCAACCGGTCTCGTCAAACATTTTCTTTGCGCTTTCACCGTTTGTGACATCTCCGTTTCCTATTACGGGGATCGAGACCGCTTCTTTTACGTCTTTAATGATCGACCAGTCCGCGGGACCCGAGTAATACTGCTCCCTCGTGCGTCCGTGGACCGTAACGGCTTTTGCACCGCCGGCTTCTGCGGCCTTTGCTATTTCAACCGCATTCACATGCTTTTCGTCAAAGCCTTTTCGGATCTTTACGGTAACCGGCTTTGATATGGCATTTGAGATTTCGCTTACTATTTCGTATACGAGACCCGGATCTTTCATGAGTGCCGAACCTTCATGATTATTGACCACCTTCGGGACCGGACACCCCATATTTATGTCCAATATCGAAAAAGGCCTGTCTTCGATCCTTTTAGCTATTTCGGCCATAAGTTTTGGCTCGCTTCCGAAAAGCTGAAGCGATACGGGTCCTTCGTCGGGATGGATGGAAAGAAGGCTCTCGGTGTTCTTATTATTATAGTGAACAGCCTTTGCCGATATCATCTCCATGCACACAAGACCCGCGCCCTCCCTGTGGCACAGCAAGCGAAATGGCAGGTCTGAAACCCCTGCCATCGGCGCTAAGAATATGTTGTTTGAAAGTTCAACGTTCCCTATCTTCATTACTTCTTTACATTCTTATCATAGATAAACTTAAGACCGTCAAGTGTAAGACCCGGATCGTAACGATCGATCATGTCCGTCTCCTCGGATATGAGTCGTCCGAGACCGCCGGTGGATACCACCTTAAGATCCTCTATTCCGCTCTCTTCTTTGACCTTTTTGATAATGTACTCCGTCTGTCCTATCTGACCGTATACAAGGCCTGCCTGCATTGAGGAGATCGTCTCCTGTGCAAGTATCGACTTTGGCTTCTTGATCTCTACCTCGGGAAGCTTTGCCGTATCGTTCCAGAGAGCCTTTGCGGATATCCTTATACCGGGTGCGGTGATACCTGCCGCGAATTCTCCGTCTTTAGTGATAAGGTCATATGTGGTCGCGGTTCCGAAATCAAGCACAAGGATCGGACCGCCGTACTTTTCATATGCTCCGACCGCATCCACGATCCTGTCGGCTCCGATCTCGCGCGGATTGTCGGTAATGATCTTAATGCCTGTCTTGGTACCGGGACCCACGACCATAGGCTTTTGCTTTATGTATCTTGTGACACCGCCGGTCAATGCATGCATAACGTTGGGCACAACGCTCGCGATAATGGCGCCGTCAATATCTTCGACATTGATGTCATTATTGGAAAGTATGCCTTTTATCATCATCCCGTATTCATCGCTTGTACGTGTCTCACCCGACATCATACGAAATGTGGTGACAAGCTTATCCTTTTTATAGACTCCGAAAGTAATATTTGTATTTCCTACATCGATAACAAGTATCATTCTTCTTCCTCTAACATATCGGCTATATTTTCTTTTAACACAAATGCTCTGTAGAAAAGGCTCAACGATTCGAAAAGTTCCTGTCTTGTGGCGCGGACTTTGCTTACCAAAAGTCCCGCGGCAATGTCATCGTAAAGACAGTCTTCGTCCGAAGCCTGTGTCATCAGTTTAAGTTCGCCCTCTTCATCGAAGCCTATCGTAAATATCCCTCCGACTTCTTCGGTGAAAAGAACACAGATTATATGAAGCTCATTCTTGATAGACTCAGGGATCTTATCAAAAACAGGATTAAAATAGTACTTTTCTTCGTAGGCATTTGCGCCACATACAACAACTTCTTCCATTAATTAAACTCCTCGGAAAGTGTTGCTGCCATAACAGCCTTGATCGTATGCATTCTGTTTTCTGCCTCATCGAACACAAGACTCTTATCCGATTCGAATACCTCATCGGTAACTTCCATCTCGGTACGGTTGAATTTCTCACCCATTTCCTTACCGATCTGGGTCTTTAAGTCGTGGTAAGCGGGCAGGCAGTGCAAGAATACCGCTTTTTCGCCTGCATTATCCATGATCGCCTTGTTGACCTGATAAGGGGAAAGAGCTCTTATACGCTCATCCCATACCGCTACCGGTTCGCCCATGGAAACCCATACATCGGTATATACGACATCGACACCCTTTGTGCCTTCCATCGCGTCTTCGGTAAGACGTATGCTTCCGCCCGTTGTCTTTGCTATCTCCTCACAGGTCTTTACGAGTTCGGGATCCGGGAAATAGTTTTTATTGGAGCATGCCGTAAAGTGCATACCCATCTTTGCACATGTCACCATTAACGAATTGGCCATATTGTAGCGTGCATCACCCATATATGTAAGCTTTATGCCCTTTGTATGCCCGAAATGTTCCTGAATGGTAAGAAGATCCGCAAGCATCTGAGTCGGATGGAACTCATTGGTAAGTCCGTTCCAAACCGGAACCGATGCATACTGCGCAAGTTCTTCGACTATGGACTGGTCAAAACCTCTGTACTCTATACCGTCAAACATACGGCTCAAAACTCTTGCCGTATCCGCAATGCTCTCTTTTTTACCTATCTGTGAGCTGGCAGGCTCAAGATAAGTGGAACCCATACCGAGATCGTTGGCCGCAACTTCAAAAGAACAGCGCGTTCTTGTACTTGTCTTTTCAAATATGAGCGCTACGTTCTTGCCGTGAAGCTTGTCAACGGGAATGCCGGCTTTCTTTTTAGCCTTAAGATCGGCTGCAAGATCAACAAGCCCCTGGATCTCTTCGGGGGTAAAATCCAATAATTTAAGAAAATCTTTCCCATATAAATTCATTACTTTAATATCTCCTTAACCGATGTAGCCAGTCCTGCCACACTCTGGATCTCTGATGGAATGATGATCTTTGTGGCCTGACCGTTAGCTGCCGCAGCAAGTGTCTCGAGGCTTCTGAGCTGTACGACCTGATCCTGTGTCATACCTGCTTCCATAAGCTTTCTGATACCGTCTGCTTCAGCCTGCTTGATCATATTGATACCCTGTGCCTCCGCTTCCTTGTGGAGTCTTATGGACTCTGCGTGGCCTTCGGCTTCGCGCACCATCTCGATCTTCTGTGCATCTGCACGAAGGATGGCGCTTTCTTTTTCACCTTCTGCCTTTAAGATGGCTGATTTCTTCTCACCTTCCGCGATAAGGATCTGCTCACGTCTTTCACGTTCCGCCTTCATCTGCTTCTCCATGGATTCACGGATTACGGGCGGAGGCGTGATATTCTTAACCTCAACACGGCCTACCTTGATACCCCAGGGATCGGTAGCTTCGTCGAGGATCGTCTGCATCTTTGTGTTGATGATCTCTCTTGATGTAAGCGTTTCATCGAGTTCGAGCTCACCTATGATGTTACGCAGGGTCGTAGCCGTAAGGTTCTCAAGTGCAAGTACGGGATTTTCCACGCCGTAAGCAAAAAGTCTTGCATCAAAGATCTTAAAGAACACGACCGAATCGATCTGCATTGTAACATTATCCTTTGTGATAACGGGCTGCGGAGGGAAGTCCGCGATCTGTTCCTTTAATGACACATGCTTTACGACCTTGTCAAAGAAAGGGATCTTTGCATGAAGTCCCGCAAACCATGTGGTCCTGTACTTACCGAGACGCTCAATGATATAAGCCTGTGTCTGCGGTACGACCTTTACACATGTTACAAGAAATAATACCAAAATAACTACTAAAGCGATTAAACCGGGCATAACCTTAACCTCCTCAAATTTTTATTAGTAAAATACATGGTTACCTATTATAAGGCCTTCTTTTGTGCCTTTGCGTCTGAAATGCGTCGCATCGCCGACGTTTGTATATCCGCCGAGAGCCTGCCTTGCTGCCTGCAGACAGCTTTCCTTTGGACCTTTGTTATAAACTCTCGACAATGAACCGCTCTTAGCGGGTGTAAACTGTCCCGAAGCATATATTACATCATATACCGTGGACGGATACGCTCCGCTTCTTACACGGTTTACCACGACCGCACCGACCGCAACCTGGCCTTCGTAAGGTTCTCCGCCCGCTTCACACTGTATAAGCGCACCCAGTAACCTTATGACGTTTTCCTCGGACTGCATTGATTCACGCTGCCTTATTGCTGCAAGTCTCGCCTCTTCTTCAAGACGTTTTCTTTCTTTTATGACAGCCATTGTCTCGCCGTGGTCGACCTCAAATATGATCTTTACGCTGTCTTTGGGTACAAATCCTTCATAATCTCCGTAAGCTATCTTGACCCAGTTTTCTTCGGATTCATCGATAACCTCATATTCTGCATTCTGTGAAAGAACGCCGTAAAATTCGGAGTATTTGCTTGCTTCTTTCCTTACGTACACGGCTCCCGCGATTACCTTTACATTGGTAAAGCCCACTTCTCTTGCAAGAGCTTCGGCCTCATCGTCGAAAAGAAGATATTCATTGCTGGCCCAGCCCACAAGCTCACCGGTTTCAATAAGACTCCACTCTTCTCCGCGCTCGAGGACCTTTCCGCCACAGTCTTTATATATCTTGCCCACGATCTCCGATTCTATGTCGGCTTCTGCACGCACATGAAGAGCTGACTTAACGTTGGCCATAACAAGATTGGAACCTACTTCATCGCCTTCTTCTTCCTCAATCTCGATCCCTAAATTTTCGGTAGTGCCCGAATTATAGGCCTTCATGTCGAATACAACGGTTGCACCCTCACTTTCTTTGGAAAGAAGGTCCGAAGCAGTATCCGAAGCAAAAGAAGAAACACCCAAAGCCATCCACAAAAATGCCAATGTGAAAAGACCTGCAAAGCATTTTATCGATCTCTGGCGTTTTGCCTCATAACTTAAAAGCGCAGCCGATACCGCAGCATTTAATGATTCAAGCTTACCATCCATCGGGATCTTAACAAGCTTATCGCAAAGATCCTTAGCTTCATCGGAGAGTCCGTTTCCTTCATTACCGATAAAGATCGCGGAGCCTTTTCTAAAATCCGCATCCCAGTAGGATCTGTCGCCTTTTAAGTGGGCAGCATAGCATTCGATCCCGTTTCTTTTAAGCTCATTAACCGTTTTATTAAGATCATCCGTATACACAAAGGGCTGTCTGTATATCGCTCCCATTGTGGCTCTTACGGTCTTCGGACTGTATATATCGACCGTGTCCTTACTCATTATGACAGCTGTGACACCCGCTCCTTCCGCGGTACGCATTATCGTACCGAGATTACCGGGATCCTGGATCGTCTCAAGGACCAGATACAGACCGTCCTTTTTGATAAGACTTTTAATATCGTATGAACGTATTTTGACCACCGCCAGTATACCCTGGCTTGTGATCGTATCGCTCATCTTCTTAAAGACTTCGTCCTTTACCGTTTCATGCGGAAGTTTTGATAATCTTGCCTTGATATCGGCATCGGCTTTGAAACTTTCCGAAGTAAAAACATTTACGATATCGGAATCGGGAGTTTCGTTAAATAACCTTACTCCTTCGATCACAAAGCATCCTTCTTCGCGCCTTGTCTTCGCTTTTTTAAGAAGATCCGCTGTTTTTTTAACCTGTTTGTTGTCTAAAGATGTTATCATACCGATTCATTTCTTGAGAGAAGACGGCTTATCTCGTACTGATAAGGATTGATGGTCTTCTCCATTTGTAAAGCTTCTTCTATATCATAATCGAGAAACTGCCCGTTACGATAGCATACGGCACGTTTTGTCTTGCCTTCCGCAAGGATGTCTGCCGCATACGCGCCCATAATGGACGCATAATATCTGTCCTTACAGGTGGGGCTTCCGCCTCGCTGCATGTAACCGAGTATTGTTGCTCTTGTCTCGATACCGGTTGCAGCCTCGATACGCCTTGCCATGGAAGTTGAGTGGCCGATACCTTCCGCATTGATGATAAGGTGATGTGTCTTACCCTTCTTACGGTTGTTTATGATGTTATTGACAAGCGTCTGCTCGTTGAAATCATACTTCTCGGGCAAAAGAATATCTTCCGCACCGCAGGCAACACCGCACCAGAGTGCTATATAGCCGGCATTACGTCCCATTACTTCGATGATCGAACATCTCTCATGTGACGAAGAAGTATCTCTTACCTTATCGATGGCTTCCATTGCGGTATTGATCGCCGTATCAAAACCTATTGTATAATCGGTGCAGGCAATATCAAGGTCGATCGTACCGGGTATACCTATCGTATTGATGCCGTGTCTTGCAAGCGCCTGTGCTCCTCTGTATGAGCCGTCACCGCCTATTACCACAAGACCCTCTATACCGTGTTTTCTGCAGATCTTTGCAGCTTTCTCCTGAACCTCATCCTCATGAAATTCACTGCATCTTGCCGTTCCGAGTATCGTTCCGCCCCTCTGAATGATATCTGATACGGATTTAGCTTCCATATCCACTATCTCTTCATTGAGAAGTCCCTGATACCCATGTTTTATACCCTTTACCTTAAGACCATTGTTCAAAGATTTTCGCACGACCGCACGAATTGCGGCGTTCATGCCGGGGGCATCGCCTCCGCTTGTTAATACTGCGACTGTCTTGATCACATTTGCCATAGGTTTTTACCTCTTTTATTGAAGTGTTATATTTTCTGTGCCGAATTTTTCTTTCAGCATATTTACAAGAGCAGGATTTGCATTGACGCCGAACGACGGACCCAAGTCCTTCATTGCGCGTTCTTTCGTGATATATATCCATACGCGGTCATTGCCGTAGCTTCCCGTTATCGCATCCTTAAGTTCATCGAAACGGGCCATGTATGAATCCTTGTCGGGAAACGCTATCCACAGCTTCTTCGGGATATCCGAAAATGATATCAGCTCTTCAAGGATCACTTTGCCGTTTTTATCTTCCTCGACACTTGTGCGTCCCTTTACGAACACCTTTGTGTCTTCTATAAGGAATTTGCCGTATTTATCGTAATCCTTGGGGAATATGATAACCTCGACGCTTCCCATCAGATCTTCAAGCGTTATAAATGCCATAGCCTTGTTGGTCTTTGTGTATTTGATCGTCTTTGAAGTTATGATACCGCCGATCGTGACGCGCTTTCCGTCATCTATGCGCACCGTATTTGTCTCCGGATCCAAAAAGAAATCCGAGGCATTTGCCGTTATGTGCTTTTCCCAAAGACTTCTGTATTCATCAAGAGGATGACCCGATACATAGATACCGAGCACTTCTTTTTCAAAAGAAAGCTTTGTCTCTTTATTGTATTCGCCTACATCCGGCAGAACTTCATTATAGTCGTCTTCGCCTTCGGATGCAAAATCAAATAATGTCATCTGCCCCGCCATCGAATGTTTTTTGTCGGAAGCGATGGAATCCATTATCTGAACATATACGCTCATGTACTGTTTTCTGGTACCGCCGAGCGAATCAAAACAACCTGCTTTTATGAAGTTCTCCATGGCGCGCTTATTGAAATCATAATCTGCCATGCGTGTCACAAAATCGGTCAGGCTCTTATAAGGGCCGCGTTTTTCTCTTTCGGTGACCACAGCTTCTATGACAGGACGGCCCACACTCTTTATGGCCGTAAGTGCATAACTGATCTTTCCGTCAATTACCGAGAAATCCTTCTCGCCGGTGTTTATATCCGGCGCGAGTATTTCTATGCCCATTTTACGGCATACCTGAATATATTCGGAAACTTTGCCCGCATTATCAATGACGCTGGTCATAAGAGATGCCATAAATTCTACAGGATAATAATATTTTAGGTAAGCGGTCTGATAGGATACCACAGCATAGCAGGCAGCATGGGATTTATTGAAAGCGTACTTTGCGAAATCCATCATGTTGTCATATATTTTTCCGGATACTTCTTCCGATATGCCCTTTGCCTTACATCCGGGGACGTTTTCCTCGGGATTGCCGTACATAAAGTTTGCACGTTCGACTTCCATGACGTGTTGTTTTTTCTTGCTCATTGCACGTCTTACAAGATCGGAACGGCCAAGCGTATATCCGCCCAAGTCGCGCACTATCTGCATAACCTGTTCCTGATAAACTATGCAGCCGTATGTGGCCTCAAGTATCGGCTTAAGCTCAGGGGTCAAATATGTGATGTTATTGACGTTTTCTTTACCCTTTATGTACTGCGGTATAAAATCCATAGGGCCCGGACGGTAAAGCGAAATACCCGCAATGATATCCTCAAGGCTTTGCGGTTTTAACTCTTTCATGAAGGATTTCATGCCGGCCGATTCAAGCTGGAACACGCCTTCCGTACGACCCGTTCCTATATAATTGAGCACTTTCTTGTCGTCATAATCTATATTGTCGACATCAATATGCCTGCCTGTGGACTTTTCAATAAGATTTACCGCATCCTTTATGACGGTAAGAGTTCTGAGTCCCAAAAAGTCCATCTTAAGAAGTCCCAGCTCTTCAAGCGTGGTCATTACAAACTGTGTAGTGATCGAACCGTCGGCGCCTCTTTGAAGCGGTACATATTCATCCGCTGACTTGGGGCATATAAGGACGCCCGCAGCGTGCATGGAGGTATGTCTCGGAAGGCCCTCAAGGCGCTTGCACATATCTATAAGGTAATGAACCTCCTCATCCGACTCATAAAGGTTTCGAAATTCGGGATTCATCTTAAGCGCCTTATCAAGCGTGATGTTAAGCTCGTTCGGGATCATCTTTGCTATCTGATCCGCTCTCTGATACGGCATATCCAGGACTCTTGCCACATCTCTTATAACGCCCTTTGCGGCAAGCGTACCGAAAGTAACGATCTGTACCACTTTCTCCTGTCCGTATTTGCGCCCGACGTAATCAATGACTTCCTGTCTTCTTTCATAGCAGAAGTCAATATCTATATCCGGCATGGATACACGCTCGGGGTTCAAAAAACGCTCGAAAAGGAGATTATATCGTATCGGGTCTATATTCGTGATATGAAGACAGTAGGACACGATACTTCCCGCGGCGGAACCTCTTCCGGGTCCTACCGGTATATCCTGAGACCTTGCGTAATTTATAAAATCCCAGACTATCAAAAAGTAGTCCACATAGCCCATCTTATTGATGATTCCAAGTTCGTAATCGAGTCTGGGACGGAGTTCTTCTATCTTGTCGGGGTAGCGTTCTTTTAACCCTTCATCACAGAGCTTGTTGAGATATGTCCAGGAATCGTAGCCTTCCGGCACCTCAAAATGAGGGAGTTTAGTAACGCCGAATTCTATCTCGACATTGCATCTGTCCGCTATCTTCTGTGTATTCTCCAATGCTTCGAGCGCATAAGGGAAAAGCGCCCTCATTTCATCTTCGCTTTTTACATAGTACTGTCCGCCTTCATAGCGAAGTCTGTCCTCGTCCTTTACAGTCTTTCCCGTCTGAAGGCACAAAAGAAGGTCGTGGGGCTCGGCATCCTCGGCATAAGTATAATGGCAGTCGTTGGTGGCCACCAGTTCTATGCCCAGTTCCTTGCTCATCGACATGAGCGCCGCATTGACAGTCCTCTGCTCCGGAATACCGTGGTCCTGGAGTTCAAGGAAATAGTTTCCTTCTCCGAAACAGTCCCTGTATCTTAATGCACACTTTTTTGCTTCCTCGATAAGGCCCTTCTGTATAAGTCTCGGAACCGCACCCGCAAGGCAGGCGGAAAGTGCGATTATACCCTCGTGATATTCCTCAAGAACTTCAAAGTCGACACGGGGCCTATAGTAAAAACCTTCCGTAAATCCTTTTGACACTATCTTGCAAAGATTGGCGTAACCTTTATTGTTCTCGGCCAAAAGAACGAGGTGGTGATATCTCTCTTCACCTCCGGTAAGCTCCTTGTCGAATCTTGAATTGGGCGCTACATATACCTCGCAGCCTATTATAGGCTTTATACCCTCTTCCCTTGCGGCTTTGTAGAAATCAATGACACCGTACATGACACCGTGGTCAGTTATGGCACCGGCAGTCATATTAAGGTCTTTAAGCCTTTTTACATATTCTTTTATCTTATTTGACCCGTCCAGAAGCGAATATTCGGTATGGACATGGAGATGTGTAAATGCCATGTTTACTTCCTTTTGCACCTAATTGTGCCAAAATATTATACCAATAAAATAAAACCCGCGCAACCGCACGGGTTTTATTGGGTACACTCTCCTAAGCAGGATGATTTATCTTTCTGAATTGAAGTACTGCGGTAAATAAGTCCGCATCGATCGAAAGGATCAGTTCGCCGCCCTGAAGCTGGGTGAGATTTTCAGCTATCGCAAGGCCCAGACCGTGGCCGCTTATCTCACTGTTACGCGAAGAGTCTCCGCGCACGAAGCGTTCTTTTAACTCTTCCGCACTCACGTTTAAAAGCTCCCTCGATGTATTTTTAAAGGATATGCATACATCCTTTCCGTTCTCGGTCACACCGAAGAATACGCGCGATCCGGGAAGTGCATATTTGCAGATATTGTTCAAAAGATTGTCAAAAACTCTCCAAAGAAGCTGTCTGTCCGCCATTATCCTTACCGGTTCGTCCGGAAGGTTCATGATCGCCGTAAGCCCGCAGTCGTTAAACCTGTCTTCAAACTCTCCTACAGCCTGGCTTAAAAGTATATCTGCCTCGCACTCCTCAAGGTTTGTCTCTATATTTCCGGAGCTTGCCTTGCTCACTTCCATCAGATCGTCAAGAAGTCTTTTGAGTTTGCCCGACTGCC
>JAEEMP010000070.1 GCA_016283275.1 Lachnospiraceae bacterium | reverse complement strand
ATATGATAATCCCAAGCTCGTTCTCAAGCTCTCTTACCGAGCTTGTCAAAGACGGCTGTGCTACGTACAGGATTTCCGAAGCTTTGTTGAGAGATCCGGTCTCGGAAATGGTTATTGCGTATTTAAGCTGTTGTATTGTCATATTCTTTTCCTTTCAGGTTGAATTCCTACTATATATATGGTATTATAGGGTTATAAAACAAAAGAGGTAATAACAATGAAAATATCCACCAAGGGGCGTTATGCCTTACGAATGCTCATCTATCTCGCTGAACACAGGGATAAAGGTTTTATCTCGTTAAAAGAAATATCCGAGCAGCAGGAAGTATCCAAAAAATACCTTGAGCAGATCATTCCCATATTCAATAATGCCAATGTCTTAAGGACCAACAGAGGTGCTCAGGGCGGATATATGCTGGCCAGAGCTCCCAAGGATTATACCGTCGGTGAGATCTTAAGGCTTACCGAAGGATCGTTATCTCCCGTTGACTGTATAGACCATGATCCGATCGACTGTCCCAGAAGTATAGACTGCGCAACTCTTCCGATCTGGGAAGGACTTGCCAAAGTCATAAACGATTATCTCGACGGCATTACGCTTGAAGATATCGTTGCAAGACAGCAGGAAACCTACGCCAACGATTATTCCATCTGACATCGATCGTATTATGTTTCTTTTTATTACATTACGCCCGTGCCGTCAAGCCTTATTGACAACGCGGGCGTTTTTTGTACACCAAAAACCGTTATATTGTTTTATTCGTAAAGATTCTTGCTGAAATATCTGTCTCCTCTGTCGGGAAGGATCACAACGATATTTCCTTTGGCGCCGGATTCTATAAGTTTCTTTGCTGCGGTAAATGCGGCACCCGAAGAAGAACCTGCGATGATACCCTCTTTCCGGGCAAGAAGTCTTGCGCCCGTGAACGCGTCATCGTCATTGACTTTGATCACCTTATCCACAAGAGACATATCCATAGTATCGGCCACAAAATCATTTCCGATACCCTCGATATTGTAGTCGGCATGCTCGCCGCCGCCCATCGTGGAACCTACGGGATCGGCAAGTATACCCTTAACCGAAGGATCTTTTTCTTTTAAATATTTAAGAACTCCGGAATATGTACCGCCGCTTCCGGCTCCGGCTACGACATAATCGATCCTGCCTTCAAGATCATTGTATATCTCGGGACCGGTGGTCTCATAATGAGCCTTGGGATTCGACATGTTCTTAAACTGACGAAGTGCCACGGAGTTTGGAATGGTCTTTAAAAGTTCTTCTGCCTTAGCTTCCGCACCGAGCATTCCTTCCTCGCGGGGAGTGTTTATGATCTCCGCACCGAGCGCACGCATGAGTATCTGCTTTTCCTGTGAGAACTTTGTGGGCACCACGAATATTACCTTGTATCCTCTGTTAAGGGCGGCAAACGCGATACCGAGTCCTGTATTGCCCGCAGTTCCTTCCACGATAGTGCCACCGGGTTTTAAAAGTCCCTTTGCTTCAGCATCCTCTATCATATATTTACCGGTTCTGTCCTTAACGCTTCCGCCGGGATTAAAAAGCTCGAGCTTTGCGTAAAGATGAACGCCTTCCGGAATATCCGAATGGGTAAGCTCCACAAGGGGAGTGTTTCCTATAAGTTCCTGCATTGAATGATAAACGGCCATGTTATCTTACCTCGCTTTCTTTGATCGCATTGTCAAGATCCTTTAATATGTCGTCGATATTCTCAATACCGATCGAAAGACGGATAAGACCGTCGGTGATACCTACCTTGTCACGTACTTCCTTCGGGATGGATGCGTGAGTCATGCTTGCCGGATGGCATACAAGACTTTCAACACCGCCGAGGCTTTCTGCCAGAGCGATAAGCTTAAGCGACTTAAAGAACTTCTTTATGTCGTAGTTTTCGTAAAGTTCAAATGAGATCATAGCACCGCCGTTTTTGGCCTGGCGCTTGTTTATCTCATAGCCTTGAGCATCTTTAAGGCCCGGATAATAAATATTCTTGACTGCCTTATTGTTCTTTAAGAACTCTGCGGCTTTTTCGGCATTCTCAACATGTCTGTCAAGTCTTACGCCGAGAGTCTTGATACCTCTTATAAGTAAGAACGAATCAAAGGGGCCCAATACTCCGCCCGTCGAATTCTGTATAAACGCAAGTCTCTTTGCAAGTTCATCATCGTTGACCACCACAAGACCTGCGACCAGATCGCTGTGTCCGCCGAGATACTTTGTGGCACTGTGCACCACGATATCCACGCCAAACTCGATGGGTCTTTGAAGGTAGGGCGTCATAAATGTATTGTCCACTATCGAAAGGATATTGTGTTTTTTTGCTATATCCGCAACACCCTTAAGATCTGTTATCGTAAGAAGCGGATTTGCGGGGCTTTCCACGATGATGGCTTTTACATCATCGGTCACCTTGCTGTCCAGAAGATCAAGATCCGTGGTATCCACTATCTCATAGCCGATCTTAAAGTTCTTAAATACCTTATCGAGTACCCTGAAGGTTCCGCCATAGACGTTGCTTGAGATTATAACTCTGTCGCCCGTTTCAAAAAGGCTTAACACAGCGGTGATCGCTGCCATGCCCGAACCGAAAGCAAATCCTGCCTTACCTTTTTCAAGTTCTGCTATAAGTGCCTCGAGTGCCGCTCTTGTGGGGTTGCCTGTTCTTGAATATTCCCATCCGGTATTCTCGCCAAGACCCTTCTGTTCATATGTGGATGTCTGGTAGATTGGAACGTTTACCGCGCCGGTGGTCTTATCGCCATATATTCCGCCGTGTATGAGCGCCGATTCGATTTTTTCGTAGTTAGCCATTTTATGCCTCCGCTTTT
>JAEEMP010000069.1 GCA_016283275.1 Lachnospiraceae bacterium | reverse complement strand
TACTATGAAAAGGCGCTTGAAAAGCTTAAAAAGGAATATCCGTGGGCGACAATGACCCAGATGTTAAAAAAAGAACCCTGGGATATTGTCCCTAACCACGGTCGGTATGTATTCGGTCATGTAAGTAAAGGCTGGCGGGGTACAAAGCTTGTCGATGAATGGGAGGAAGGGACTACCGCAGACGAGTTTGTGGATTTTCTTTGTGAATATGTGAAAGAAACCGTTAAAGACTCTTATCCCGAAACGAAATTTAAGTACGGCACGGATATAGAGATATACTTGGACAAAGCATACAAGATCGTCAAAAAAGATTACCGCTGGCTTAATAAAGAAATGCTTAAGGAATATTGCCGCTTTGACATTAAGAAGGTTGGCGGAGATCCGGAGTTTGTAAGAGCATACAAAGGTGACAGTAAATTCTATGTGGTCGATGTCCGCGATGCCGATCACTTTATAGACAATGCGGTGCATGCGTATAAAGAAGCAGCCCTTTCGGCCAATCCTGTCGTGGATACCTATGAGGTTCCGCACGGGCACATCGATATTAACGGATGGAACCTTGAAAGATACAGATTTTACCGATTAAAGACGGGAGACTATAAAGTGACCGTGCAGGCCGGAAACCGCACAACGGGCGGGTCCAGAGATTTCTTTATCACGCCCGATTGTTTTACGGAGAAGTCCTATGATAAGTTTTTGGACCGTTATTTAAAGATCGTTCCCGCCGCCGGCTTCGGCCTTGATAAAAAAGACCTTATTTCTGATGAAAAACTGAAAAGATTTCTTGGGTATTAAGTAATAGTGAAAACCCCCGGCATGGAAAGGCCGGGGGCTTTCTTATTGATGATGTAAACAGAAGAAGAATTATTCGTTAAAGAATTCTACGGATGCAAGTTTCTTGGGACCTAAATCCCACATAACGTCGACTGTCTTTCCGCCAAAGTCAAATACGTAGCGAAGCTGTCTTGCATCGTTTTCGCCATAATCAGTGTAATCGTAGTAAACTTCGCATCTTACGCTTACAGGATCCTTGTAGCCGTAAAGGCGTTCAATCTCTTCAAGCACTTTTGGAAGGTCTGATTTGAGCCTTGATTCTGCATCTTCATCCGAGAAACTTTCAAGGGAAGCAAAGTGTTCTCTTCCTCGAACGGCTACAGCGCCGATGGATGAATCATCCATGTTTATAACTACCACATAGTCGGTGCTGTTAGAAGAACCTCCAACCTGTTCCCAATAGATAAAGTACATATCCATGGATGTGCCAAGAGAAGGGTCTGTGACAGAGGGCTTAAATGCCTCAACTCTTGTGTTCCAACCGGAAGCTACGTCTTTTCCGAAAAGCTTTTCAAGTTCCGGACGGGCTGCCTTTACAAGGTCGGCTTCCGATACACCTTCCAAGCTAACGTATGGCGAGGGCGTATCATCCGTAATTTCTGCGGCTTCCTGTTCCATTACATAGTCCTTCTTGGTGCTGTAGTCTATAAATTCAAGAAGGTCTTCTTCGGTCATGTTATCCGGTAAGTGAAGCTTGTGGTCTTCTTCCACGTAGCAAACGGATTTGCCGTCCCATTCGGCTAAGGTGGCGACTCTTTCCACGTTTTCTTCGGGATACATTCCCTCCGAATGATATTTTCTTTCCAATTCAGCAGCTTTAAGCATTTCTTCGTCACTTAACTTTCTGCTGAAAGAATCATCGATGGTTACACCGGTGTCATTTTCAAGATCCGATACGTATTCGTGGATCTCGGTTTCCGGCATTGATTCCATACGCATCTGTACACTCTGGTAATATGCGTAGGATGCGATGCCCGTACATGCGAATCCGATGAAACCGATGAGTGCGGTTAAGGCGCCGGCATATCTGAATCTGAAGTCACCGGTCCTTTTACCGCGTTTGCAGTTTTCATATAATTCTTTCTTCATGCTGTCCGATATCTCAATGTTTGAGAAAAGCTCTTTATTAAAATCACTATTGTTCATATACAACTCCTTCGTCATAACTTCTGCCAAGCTTGGAGAGAGTCTCTCTGGCTCTTTGCAGACGTTTCTTTACGGCGCATTCCGATATATTCAGGATGGCTGAGATCTCTTTGACTGAGTAGCCTTCCACATAATAAAGGATCACTACGCTTTTAAGTTTCGTATTAAGGTTCCATATAAGTTCAAGCTTTTCTCTGTCTTCCATATCGAGTCCTTGAGTGATCTTTATGCTTTCTTCCACCTCATCAAGAGGGATACCGGCATGCATTTTATGAAATCGCAGGAACTCTCTGCACTTATTCTGTGATACTTTGATAAGCCAAGCTTTCTTATGTTCTTCGGAATGAAAGTGCGGGCGTTTGGTCATGTATGCCAAAAATGTTTCTTGCAGCACATCTTTCGTGTCCTGCTCGTTTTTAAGCATCAAGAAACAAATTTTATAGAGCATGTTACTGTAGTTTTCAATGACCCGCTCTAAACTTGCATTCCTTTCTTCATGGTTCATTTGTTGTCCTCCTTAAGTGATAACAACAGGTCTTCGCGAATGGCCTTTCACTATATATATGATTTTGGGATCAAAAAGGTGACATCCGCAAAAAATAATTATAGACTAATTTTTGAATACATGATAGTTTTGCGGGAAAAATTAAACTGTCTGCTTGGTGCCGGGCATGAAAGGACGATAATCTGCATGGCGAAGTTAATTATTTTACAATAAATCCAAGATAAAATAAAAAATTGAATGATAAGGGTAAGCAGTTTGATCCTAAGATAGCGGATATATTCTTAAGGCTCTTAAAGGAAGGGAAGATTAAGGAGATATGATGGACAAAGAAACGATAAGAGAAAGCATTGACAAAGGGATCGGACAGTTTGCGGCGGAGGCAAGCGTCTTAGTGGAGGATACATCGCCTTTATTTGACGTATCCGAATATCCGGCGGAATTGCATGATCTTATCAACGAATGCAACCGAAGGATCGAAGCCGCAAACAGCAAGTACCGCATAGCCAAATTCAGAGAAGATATGTTTGCAAAGGGATTAAGAGCCGGTATGTATTTCTGCACTTTTGATCGTGACGAGAACATGCTCAGTTTTGAATTCAATGATGAGACCAGACGGATGCTGGGCTATGACGGATTGGACGATCTGCCCAATGAGTTCGACAGTTGGGTAAAGACTCTCGTTCCAGAAGAAAGGGACGGTATTGTAAAACTTTTCTGGGATTCGGTTCACATTCATCGTGAGTTGCCGGATATAACTCATGCCACATATCGTATGCAGAAAAAGGACGGACGTGTCATATGGGTTACCGGAGCAGGAAGGTTCATCAGGCGTCCCGATGACGGTTCGCTTGAGATATATATGGGCTGCTATCGTGATATCACGGCTCAGCTGGAACTTGAGGATTACATAAGCATAATCGAGGCAATAGGCAAGGTCTTTAATTTCTCAATTTACATTGATGTAAACGATATGAGTTACCGCATGATCAGTACCAATGAATATGTGGAAGCGGTTCCCAAGGATCCCGATGCTATCAGGTTCCTTAAAAACAATGTCGATGTATCGGTGGCGGAGAGCTTTCGTCAGGGTTTATACGAATGGCTGGATAAAGACAAGATCCTTGCGGCTATTGAGGAACACGGATCGACAAGTATGGAGTTTTACAGCGAAGGCGCAAATCGCTGGTTTGAAGGTATTTTTATGATAGGCGATCGCAACAATGACGGAAGTATCGCCCACATCGTATACGGTTGTATGGATACTACGGATGCCAAGCTTCAGAATCTTGCTCAGCAAAAGAAGATTTCCGAATTCGAGATGGAGATATACATTGACTCCCTTTCCGGGATCAGGAACAGGAAATTTCTTGACGAAAAACTCATCTATGAACCCTGTAAAGCTGTTGTCATGGCCGATATCGATCTGTTCAAAGAGGTTAACGATACGGCCGGTCATCAGGGCGGTGATGAAGCGATCCATAAAGTTGCACAGTTACTGGAACAGTCCGTTCGAAAAGATGATGTGGTCATCCGTTACGGCGGTGATGAGTTCATGATGGTATTTTTTGATATTACCAAAGAAGATCTCGAAAGTAAGCTTTCATTCCTTAAGTCAGAGTTAAGAAAGATCAGGATCGGGAACAATCCTGAGATACGGATAACCATGAGCTTCGGCGGAGCTTTTGGCACAGAACTGGTAAACAATCTTATCGGAACTGCAGATAAAGCTTTGTATGAATCGAAGCTTAAGAGAGACACATATACGGTCATTGAAATATAAGGTTTATAGAAATGATCGCCGGATCCGTTTTCGGGATTTGCCTTAAACGGTATAGCAAAGTTAACATTTTGCTCCGTAAATGTTAACTTTGCTTGATAGACACCTATTTACCTAAGCAATATAATTATGTTAAAATATATTGCAAAGGTGGGATTTGTATGAGAAAGTATTATTTGGATAACCTTCGCTGGATCACTGTTGTTATAGTTGTGATCTATCATGTATTATATATGTATAATGCGGAGGGGGTACTCGGGGGTCTGGGAAAGATCACGGATCTTTCCGTACAGTACTATGACATCTATCAGTATCTGGTCTATCCATGGTTTATGCCGGTGCTTTTCCTGGTTTCGGGTATCAGTGCCCGGTTGTCGTTGGATTCTCATTCAGACAAAGAGTTTATCAAGGCAAGGACTCTGAAGCTTTTGGTTCCTTCTACGATAGGACTTTTTGTTTTTCAGTTCATTCAGGGATATGTAAGTATGTCTCTCGGCGGCGGTTTTGAAGGACTTTTAGCTGCCCAGGTTCCAAAACCGGTCATATATCTGATAATGGTTGCATCCGGAAGCGGAGTGCTTTGGTATATGCATCTTCTTTGGATATACTGTGTAGTGCTCGTTCTTATCAGAAAGATCGAAAAGGGAAGGCTTTTAAAGGCGGGAGCCAAGACTCCGCTGTGGCTTACAGGACTTTTTGTTTTTCCGATCTGGGGAGCATCACAGGTCTTAAACACCCCCATCGTTTCCGTATATCGGTTTGCATTTTACTTTGTGTTCTTTATTCTCGGATATTATGTATTTTCGAATGATGAAGTCATTGAGAGGCTGAAAAAGATCGCCGTACCTTTGATGGCAGCCGCAATAGTCCTTTGTGTTATTTTTTCTTTCACATATTTTGGCGAAAACTTTGCGGATAAGCCGATAAACAGAGGCTTTCTTTATTCTTTGGACGCATATGTCGGTTCTGTTGCCATGCTTTCTGCAATGGCACGATTCGGAGATGTTTCAAATAAATTTACAAGGTGGATGTCAGGCCACAGCTTCGGTCTGTATGTATTCCATTATCTCGGAATATCCTCAGTTGCTTTGTTTGTTGCAAGACCAAAGCTTCTTCCCGCCCCCGGCTGTTATATTTTGAGCCTTGTGGCAGGATTTGTTTTCGGATACGGATTATATGCCCTTATCTCGAGGATCCCATTTTTCAGATGGGCAGTGCTTGGAATTAAAAAGAAGAAGGAGCAATAAATGTTTAGCGATAATCTGGTTCAGATGAGAAAGATATTACAAATGACCCAGGAAGATATAGCCGAAAAGGTTGGGGTTACAAGGCAGTCGGTTGCCAAATGGGAGGCCGGGGAATCGGTTCCGGATCTTGATAAATGTAAGCAGCTGGCTGATATCTTCGGAGTGTCCCTGGATGATCTGGCCAATTATGAGCCTGACGAAAATCTCGGGCTGGCTGTTCCGCCCAAAGGAAAGCATCTTTTCGGACTTGTCACCGTGGGGGATAAGGGGCAGATCGTAATACCTGCCAAAGCCAGAAAAATGTTTGATATTTCTCCCGGGGATCAACTGGTGGTTCTCGGAGATGAAGGCCAGGGTATAGCTGTTGTGAAGGCGGAAGATTTTCTTTCATTGGCAAACATGATCAATAAACTGAAAAAATGATGGCCGTCTGCTGCGAAAAGAAAGGTATGATCTTATGGAAAAGTATATTGAAGGAAATAAAGTTGCATGGGAGGAGGCGTTCGATAACAGAGACGCTTCCTGGGGTGCCGATATAACGGAACGCATACAAAAAGAAGCATATCCGTTTTTTGAAAAAGAAATGGCTGAGGTTTTACAAAATATCGATACAGAAGGAAAGACGATAGGTCACTTCTGCTGTAATAACGGCCGCGAGCTACTTTCTTTGGTAAAAAGCGGAAAGGCGGCACAGGGAATAGGCTTTGACATTGCCGAAAACCAGGTTTCTTTTGCCAACGAAAAAGCAAAAGAACTGAACCTGCCCTGTACATTCAGAGCCGTTAATGTCTACGATATCGATGATAGTTTCAAAGAACGGTTTGATATTGTGATCATTACCATAGGTGCATTGTGCTGGTTTGAAGATCTGGATCGTTTTTTTGCGATCGTGGCAAAATGCATGAAGCCCGGAGCCGTGATCGTGCTTAACGAACAGCATCCGTGTACCAATATGCTTGCCGCGGAAGGTGATGCGGAGTTTGATGCGGATCACAGGACGGAATGTCATTTTTCATACTTTGAGCATGAATGGACCGGAAATGGCGGGATGTATTATATGACGTTAAAGAACTATCACTCAAAGACTTTTACCGATTTTACGCATTCGATGTCGGAAATAATATCGGGAATGTGTAATAACGGGATCGTTGTTACAGGCCTTTCGGAGTTTGACTACGATATAAGCGGCGGGTTTGATTCACTGGATCATAGCGGTTTTCCGCTTTCTATGATCTTGCAGGGGAAGAAACATCCGGAAATTTGTAAATGATGATAAACCGCAGCTTGCTGCATATTTGTTTTTATATCCTGTATCCGGGAGATCGTTCAAAAGATCCGATCAAAAAGGATACAGGAAAATTTTAGTTCCGAACAAGACATACTGTTGTCTTGTTTGCTTTGGTAGGATAAACAGGAAAGGTGAGCATATGAAGATTGACAGGCTGATCGGAATAATATCGATACTGTTGCAAAAAGAAATGATAACGGCACCTGAACTTGCGGAGCATTTTGAAGTGTCCAGAAGAACGATAGGCAGGGATATAGAAGCTCTTTGCAAGGCGGGAATACCTATCCGTACCATGCAGGGATCCGGAGGCGGTATCTCCATTATGAACGGATACCGCATGGACAGGACTCTTCTTACATCCCGGGATATGCAGATGATCCTGGCAGGCCTTCGGAGTCTGGACAGTGTGAGCGGGAGCAGATATTACGGTCAATTGATGGAAAAGATCCAAGCCGGGTCATCTGAACTTATCAGTGGCAGGGATTCTGTTTTGATCGATCTGTCATCCTGGTACAAGACTTCACTTGCCCCAAAGATAGCTGCCATACAGGATGCGATAGAGAACAGGCATATTCTGGAATTTGACTATTATGCGCCCTCAGGAGAGAGCAAGCGCTCCGTAGAACCGTATTATGTTGTTTTTAAATGGAGCAGCTGGTATGTGTACGGATGGTGTCTTAACCGCGAAGATTACCGGCTGTTTAAGCTGAATCGCATGGATAAGGTAAAGGAAACGGAACAGGGATTTGTATGCAGAAATGCGCCGGTTCCCGACCTGACTTCCGAGTCGGCTTTCCCGGGAAATATAATACTTAAAGCATTATTTGAGCCTGACATGAAATGGAGACTGGTTGAGGAATTCGGACCTGATTGCTATGAGATTATAGAAGACGGAAGGCTTCTTTTGATCCGGGACTACAGCGATATGGAGAATCTGACTATGTGGATGCTTACTTTCGGAGACAAGGTGGAGGTGCTTGAACCTGCGGAAGTTAGAGAGAAACTGAAAAATATGGCAGAATCAATGATCAGAAAGTATGGAGGAAAGAAAAGCGGGAGAAATGAAACATGAAATACGAATGGAACGATGAATACTTACTGAAAATGCCGGGAGTTACAAAAGATCTGCAAAAGGATTGGAACCGGATCCGTTTGAATGAAGGGAATCGGATAACATGCATTATGTAAACGCAAAAGGAATACTGACCGGTAGCGGCGGTCGTTACGGAATGAATATATACAGAGGATGTTCCCATGGCTGTATTTATTGCGACAGTCGCAGCCGGTGTTATCAGTTTACGCATCCGTTTGAAGATATAGAAGTTAAGCGGAATGCGCCGGAACTATTAGAGTCTGCTCTTCGCTCAAAAAGGCGAAAATGCATGATCGGAACCGGTTCAATGTCGGATCCGTATATGCATTGTGAGGAAGAACTACGGCTGACAAGGAAGTGTCTTGAAATTATACTGCAATACGGATTCGGGGCTGCGATACAGACGAAATCGGATCGCATCCTTCAGGATATCGATCTGCTGGATGAGATAAACCGCTCAGCAAAATGTGTGGTGCAGACAACGCTCACGACATGGGATGATGACTTGTGCAAAATACTGGAACCGAATGTTTGCAATACCAAGCGGCGGATAGAAGTGCTGGAAGAAATGCGGAAAAGGGGGATTCCTACCGTAGTCTGGCTGACTCCGATTCTGCCGTTCATCAATGATACGGAAGAAAATATAACATCTATCCTGAATGAATGCGTTCGGGTCGGCGTAAAAAGCATCATAGATTTCGGCATGGGACTGACACTCAGAGACGGCAGCCGGGAATACTATTATGCAGCGCTTGACAAGCATTTTCCCGGTATGAAGGAACGCTATATCAAACAGTATGGAAATGCGTATGAACTGCCGAGTCCCAAAGCCGGGGAACTGACCGGGATATTTCAAAGGATCTGTAAGGCAAACGGCATTCTGTCAAGTCCGGAGGATTGTTTCCGGTTTATGAGTGAACTGCCGGAGAAATATCCGCAGATGAGTATATTTGACCTGTAAGGAGAGAACATATATAAGAAATTCTTAAAACTTACAGGAAAATAATAATCGTGGATTAGCAGATGAATATGATATAAGATTATAATGGTCCCTCGGGGACGGGGTTAGGGGAGCATTCCGTTTTTACAGAAGGGAAAAAGATCTGGCAAAACAATGATTATCTGAATGAAGTTGGGAAAAATTCACGATACAGATCACCGTGCTTTGTAATAGCGCTTGATCGGGGATTGGATTATATGGTTCCGAGTTGGGGTCGTCCGTTGCGATCACACATTTTAATGAATGAAAAAGATCCCCTTCATGCCGGGATATTTCCCAATGTTGAAAAGGCTGAATCGGCAGCTCGTGAATACTCGGAAAAGGGATTTAAGGTTGCGGTTTTGGAGTGGTTTGAAGACTTCGATATGTATTAAGAGCCGGGTGAGATAATATTGAAAAAAGAAAAATTTGTTTATAAGAACAGAAGATCGATGAATGAGATGCATGAGTTTTACAATGAAACTCTTGCATCTTTAAATGTTCCTTATGCTGAAAGCTATATAAGTACAAGTTTTGGAAGAACGCATACTTTGCTTGTGGGAGACCCTGAGAAGCCGAGAATATGCACAATCCATGGCGGCAACGGGATCACGACACTCAATCTCAAACTTTTTCTGCCGCTGCTAAAGGATTTTTCCATAATTGCTCCCGATGTTGTGGGAATGCCGGGGAAGAGTGCGCCATACAGAAATATAAGCAGCAGTAAAGATGAATATGGACTTTGGATAAAAGAAGTCCTTGATCATTACAAAGCGGATAAAATTTCATTTGTTGTCTCGTCCTACAGTTCGGCCATGTTCCTTTCTTTTGCAAAAAGTTACCCTGAGATGGTGGATAAGGCTCTCCTGCTGGTTCCTTCAGGAATTGCACATGGACCTGTAATGCCTATGATAGGCAGGATGGTGGTTCCGTTTATAAAATATTATTTCCGGCCGACCGAAAAGGGATTGAATGAAGTGATCCGGTGTATGGGCGGAAAGGGCGATGAGGCCTGGCGGAGATTTTTTGATCTGATGATGTCAGGATATAAGATGGAAATGCGTCCTCCGAAGGAGTATAAGAGGGAGGAGCTTAATTGCATCAGATCGTCGCTTCTCATCATTGCATCGGATAATGATATTTTCTTTCCTGCGGACAGGGTATTTAAAAAGGCAAGGGAAATATTTGACTGTCCTTTGCACTTTGTAAAGATCAAGAGTAAGCATTTGCCGTCGGAAAAGGTAATGATCAAAGTCTGTAACAAAACTACAGAATTCTTTTTGGAAAGTAAAGGAAAAACATGATTCGCGTGAAACTGAGATTGCTGTGAAAAGAAAGGCAAATAACCGGAATCGTTCTATAAGATGAGTAATATAAGTGACGAGGTGAATTTAAAATGTTAATTCGGAAATATGAGGAAAAAGATCTTCAGCAGATGATAGACATCTGGAATGAGGTTGTTGAAGACGGAACAGCATTTCCGCAGGAAGACTTTCTTGATACTGTGTCAGGGAAAGAGTTCTTTGAGTCACAGAGCTATACCGGTGTAGCAGAAGATGCCGGCCGGATAGTTGGCTTATATATACTTCATCCGAATAATGTTGGCAGATGCGGGCATATTTGTAACGCGAGCTATGCAGTAAAATCTAAGTTCCGAGGGCAGCATATCGGAGAAAAACTTGTAAGTGACTGTCTGCTTAAAGCAAAGGATATCGGATACAGAGTATTACAGTTCAATGCTGTAGTAGAGAGCAACATCCACGCAAGACATTTATATGAGAGACTTGGCTTTGTACAGCTTGGAACCATCCCCGGAGGATTCAGGATGAAGGATGGGCATTATGAGAATATTTGCCCATACTATCACACACTTTAAGTTCGGAATGTTTTTATCAGGATGGGAGAGGGCTTAGGGCATTCCGTGTCACGTCATTTCCGGTATCTTCCGACTAAAATTCCGTCATCGACAAACTTATACATATCGGATACCCATACGGGGAATTCGCCTGTAGAAACAGCGGTCTGACCGTTTAACATCCCGGTGTGGAATGACAGATGGCGATACTGTCTTAAGACAAGTTCCATTCTGGTGTAAATGCAATTTTCCGGTTTTTCATATAACATATCATCTGTAAGCGAGTCCAGATAGGACAAAGTCTTCTTTTCTATTTCATCCAGATAGTTTAAAAGGTCTTCGTCGGATAATACAACATCTGTCGGATTATCCGGATTATCCATCCCATCCTGATGGAAGGCGGGCTCTTCATATACAAAAGGATTTATAAACCACTTATCCGCGGAATGAAGGGCATGATAGGCCCATCTCCAGCAAGGGGCGCCGACGCAGAGCGCATCCCTGTCATAAGTCTGTATCGATGTACGGATATTTCTGAAATTCGGTTGTACAGTCTCCTTAATGATCATACACAATTCATTCATATGTAATACCTCCTTGTTTTTTTATAACTATACGTGTAGAATAACGCTAAAGGATGTATCTGTAAAATTGAAATAAACGATAAAAACATTCGAAAATGTTGAATGATGTGACAAGAGTACAGGTGCGCCGTCACATCCTGAAAAATAAGACAAGATGATAAGAATATGACAATAACGCAATTAAGTACATTTATAAAAATAGCAGAGCTTGGCAGTTTCTCTGCAGCGGCAAACGATCTCGGATATGCCCAGTCTACGGTAACCACGCAGATAAAGCAGCTTGAGGAAGAACTTGACTGTCAGCTTTTTGACAGGCTGGGAAAGACTATAGTTCTTACCCCGCAGGGAGAGCGCCTCATATCTTACGCCGAAAAGATGCTTCAGCTTGAACGTGAGATCCACATTGAGATATCTGACGGGGAAGAGCCGACGGGCGTCCTTAAAATGGGAGTTTCGGAATCTCTTTGTTACAACCGCTTACCCGAAGTTTTGATGGAGTATAAAAAGGAGGTTCCGGGGATCGAGCTAAGGCTTACGTTTATCACGCACGAGACATTTCCCGATATGCTTCAAAAAGGCGAATTGGATCTGGTTTATACATTAAATCCTTATATCGAAGATGACAGGCTTGCCATGTTATATAAAAAGCCTGAATCCCTCGGTTTTTTTGTATCGCCCGATCATCCGCTCATAGGAAAAAAGATAAAAGAAAAGGATCTGTCGGATCACCACCTTTTACTTACGGGGCATAACTGCAGTTTCAGACATATGCTGTTAACGGATCTTGAAAAATGCGAGGTTGATCCTGATATACTCCTTGAGACAAGCAGCAAGGAAGTCTTAAAGCAATTTGCTTCAAACGGCCTCGGGATCGCATTTATTCCCGATATGACTGCGGAAAAGGAAGTGGAAAAAGGGAGCCTCAAAAGGCTTGATTGGAAGGGCAATCCGTTTCCGGTCTACTCGCAGATATTCGTTCATAAAGATAAGCATATAAACAAGGCCATCAGCATCCTTGTCGACATTATCGGGGACGGGATAAAAGATAACAGTAAGGAGTCACAGTAAAACATTGATATGGACGTGAAACTAAGAAATATAACAAAACCAAACACAATACTTAAGATATTTTCCTTGACAAAAACAAGGTAATATATTACTATTTAAAAAGTAATATATTACCTTTTTGATTGGAGAAATCGGATGCTTATAGAAGATGTCATTCAGAGCGATTTGGTTGATTTTTCAGAGGTCCCGTCAAATTATTATCTGCTTGGGCTTATAAGTGCGTTTGAAAATCGGTTTCAGGCAATGGCGGATAATGCTATGCAGGAAATCAGTTGGAAGCAGTTCTTTGCGATAATATGCATCAATATGTGTAAGGAACCTCCGACCCTAAGAGAATTGTCGGATATTCTTGGAAGCTCCCAT
>JAEEMP010000068.1 GCA_016283275.1 Lachnospiraceae bacterium | reverse complement strand
TTTAAGAATTCTCTTATCTTATTCACGTATAAGCTTGTCTCGCAGGCGAACGGATAGGTCTCCGAAAATACTCTCATGCTGTTCTTAAGCCTTCCGAACGAACCGTAAAGGATCGCCAGAGTGCTGTAAGATATGGTGTGAAGGACAGCCGCCTGATATACGAGATAACCTATAAAAAGAACATCCGCAAAAAAGCTGTTGCAGACATAGCGCCTCATAAATCCGAAGAACCACTTCTTTAACGCATATTTCTTCTCAACTGCGTAGACTTCGTCGTTGGCTGCATCAAAACGCTTGATGAGGACATCCGAAACGCCCGGATTTAGCCTTATCTCTTTGGCATAATCATTGAGGTAGTAGATCCTCTTTATGTAGTCGCGCTTTCTGGATGCAGGTATGTTCTCAACTTTCGCAAGGTAATTTTGCTTGTTGTAGAGCTGTTCAAATATCATCGACAGCACAAAGGCACCAAGCGCGAACAGGATGGCTGTCTTGTCCTTATAAAGAAAGTAGATCGCCGTTGAAGTAAAAGCCGCAAGGCCGCTCAGCGTATCTATGACAAACTTTATGACTCTTTCGATCTGATCGTCGATCTGCGATATGGCAAGCACCTGACTGTTGTAAAATTCCGGATCGTCATAGCACTCAAGATCCATGTCTCTTGCTTTTTCGTAAAGCTTCATCTTGATCTTTTCGCGAACCTTAGGCCTTTCTCTCGGACCTACATAGTCGCTTTGATAGACCGTAAAGAGCATTCCGACCGTTATTAGCGCCGCAAGCAGGATGATCACCCATGCCACACGTTTAAAGGGATAACCAAACTCCGCAGCTTCCAGAACATAACCGATCAGTACGGTATGCTCAAAGAAAATGGACAGCTGTCCTCTTACCGCATCCGCAGCCTGAAATATCACAAAAGAGGGCGACGCTTGAAATATAAGTTTTAGCATGTAGAAATTGTTGGAAAATACGGTCTTTATGGACTGTTTTGTTTTTTTCCGTTCTTCTTTGGGTACATACTTCATTATGCGATCACCTCCTCTTCGTTCTCTATCGCGAGGTAGTTCATCGCCTGTTTTTTGTACATTGCGGCATAACTTCCGTTTTTTAACATAAGTTCGCTGTGAGTTCCCTCTTCTATGAGTGTTCCGTTTTCAAGCATAAAAACTATGTCACAGTTCTTTACGGAAGAAAGCCTGTGAGAGATAAAGAGCATGGTGTGATCTTTACCCTCGTTTATGATGCTGTTAAACAGTTCATACTCGGCTATTGGATCAAGCGCACTTGAGGGTTCGTCAAATATCTTTAGCGGCGCATCCTTTATAAAGGTTCTTGCAACGGCCACTTTCTGACTCTCACCGCCTGAAAGCACACATCCCTCTTCATCAAATTCCTTGGTCATCACGGAATTAATACCTTTATCAAGTTCCTCGATACGCTCCCAGACATCCGCCTTTTTAAGCGCTTCTTTTACAAGCTCATCCTCGTTTTCATAGTGTCTTCCCATAAGGACGTTTTCTTTTACCGTCATACCAAAGAGTTTGAAATCCTGGAATGTGGTGGCAAAGATATCCCTGTAGGCCTTTAAATTGTAGGTCTTTATGTCCTTGCCGTTATATAAGATCGTACCGGAATCCGGGTCGTAAAGTCTTAACATAAGCTTGATGATCGTTGTCTTTCCTGCGCCGTTATGTCCCACGAGTGCCGCGATCTCACCTTGGTTTATCTTAAACGAAAGATCGTGAATGATCTCTTTGTCCTTGTAGGAAAAAGAAACATTTTTGAATTCCAGGCTCTTAAATTCGGCATCGGGCATTTCACCGTCAAAATCCTCAGGGATCTTCTCTTCGTACTCAAGAAATCCCTTGAGATTGTTTATAAACATACCGTTTTTAAGAACTTCCATGATGTTTTCAAATACTCTTATGAGTATCCATGTCATTGCGACCATTAAGCTCGTCATGATGGTAAGTTCGGCCAGTGTGATCGTTCCCGTTACTCTGTTTCTGTAGATCGCATAAAGGAGCACGCCTTCAAAGATAACGGTAAACGTAAAGGTGATGCGCCAGAAGTTCATATGGGCATTGCGAAAAGCATATTTATTGGCAACACCAACGTTATTTACCGTTGCATCCCCATACTGTTTTCGTAAAAGTGAGAAAACATTGGAAAGCCTTATCTCCTTGGCTCCGTCGGGAAGGTACATCATACGGCTTACGTAATTAAGAACCTTTTCATTGGGGGCCTGTTCCTTGTATCTCATATAGTCATATTTGTTTTTAAGATTTCCAAAAAGAAAATTACCGATCAGCGGCGAGATGATAAAAAGCATCGCATAATGGTCGATCTCATACATCATATAAAACACCGAAACGGAAGCCGCAGTACCGATAACTGCGCCTATCATCCCTCGTATAACAGCCGTGATTTTTGTTTCCGCACCATCCATTGCCATGGTATAGCGGTTATAAAAATCCGGATCCTCATAGCAGGAAAGCTCCACATTTTTGGCCTTGGCGTAGAGTTTTTTGTAGATGCCTCCGTAAAGTCTGTTCGTCTTTAAGGGATAAACGACATTATCCACATATCCCGTATAGATCGCCAGCGCACAGAAGATCGCACCGCATATCAGGATAAATCTTAAAATGCTTGAAAACTCCCTGCCTTCCGACAAAGCGTTTACGATGACCTTCATAAATACGCCGTCAAAAAACACCCATTCGCTTTGTCCGATGAGCCACATTATGATGGTATGCACAATGAAACTCGGGCAGATCGTTGCCGCGAGTTTCATCGCAAACCATGCATTTTTCATCGTTGCGCCAAACGACAGTTTTTCTTTTTTCTTATTATTGTTTTTCTTCACTTCTTCTCCTAAAGTTCCCGGTTTATCCGTTCAAGTTTCTTGTAGGCTTTTGCCCACTTTGATATTTCTTTTTTCATGGCATGGTTTTTGGTATTTTCTCTGCCTAAGTTTACATAGAGTTCATACCTTTCCGCAGACAGTTCTCCGCTTGCGATAGCAGCTTTTATCGCGCATCCCGGTTCGGTATCGTGTCTGCAGTTGCTGAATTTGCATTTGCTCTCCAGTTCCACGATATCCGAAAAAGTCTCATCGATCCCTTCCTGTACGTTCGCCATGCCGACTTCACGCATGCCGGGGGTATCAATGATCGTGACATCGCCCGGAAGCTCGATAAGCTTTCTGTAAGTGGTCGTATGTCTGCCCTTGTCATCATCTTCTCTTATCTCAGACGTCTTCATGGTCTCTTCGCCGGTCAGTGAATTGATCAGTGTTGATTTTCCGGCGCCGGAGGATCCCATCAGGCAGATGGTGATCCCGGGAGTCATATACTCTTTAAGCTCATCAAGACCGATGCCGTAAATGGCTGAGATCGCATGAACGCGTACCTTATCGGAAATCTCTTCCACTTCACGCATATACCGGCCGGGATTGCTGCAAAGATCTGATTTTGTGAGGATCACAACCGGTATCGCTCCGCCCTGAACGGCTATGCTTGCATATCTTGCTATGCGGTTATAATTATAGTCTTCGTTTAAAGATGTGACGATAAACAGGTAATCCACATTCGCGACCATATATTGCATAACACCTGTTTTGGACTGGTCCGGTCTTTGAAGAAAGCTCTTTCTTTCGCACACCGACAGTATCAGCGAATCGCCTCCCTCATTATACAAAAATGTCACATAATCGCCTACTACGGGAAGTTTATCCGCGTCTTCTTCGTAAAAATATCCTTTTAACTTTGCGGGTATTTCCCGCCCCATGAATCTTATCTTATAGATGTTTTTATTTATCTCAGATATTCTTCCGGTTTTTTCATTCCTTTTTTCGTTACTCAAATTTGCAGTGTTCAATGTTTTGTCTCCTTATTGATCGATCGTTTTCTTTTTACCACAACTGATAGTATGGAGACCTTTTATACCGGAAAACCGCCCGAAATGTGCGAGAATAAAGTTTCGCGTCAAAAAATAGAAAAACCGTGACAATCATGCCACGGTCTGTAATCCAAAATAATATATTCCCTGTATGGATCAAAGGGCAGAAACCGAGGTCATCATACTATATACTTTTACAATCTCTGTTCTTTCCGAATACATTAAGATAACCTCACTTTCCTTAAGAATTTAAAAACTTAATAAACTTTTATCACAGATATACCTTTGCGTCAATACACTTTTTCCGCTTTA
>JAEEMP010000067.1 GCA_016283275.1 Lachnospiraceae bacterium | reverse complement strand
GCCGGCTCAAAAAGATATATTATGATGTCCGGATCCTTCTCTTTAATATAACTTTTTGCGGAAGAATCATCAATATACCTTAGATCGATCATATCAAGTTCGCTCACGTTCAAAGAAAGAAAGCCGGCAACAGGGACGGCATATGAATCCTTTACCATTACAACCCTTGCACCGTCGGTAAAAAGCCTGTTTTTTATCTCAACACGATCACAGTCTTCACCAAGATATGCATAATGCCCGTATCTTGAAAAACTGTATCCGTCCAGGAACTCATATCGCACCATGCTTTTTTCGAAGTCACCCTCATAAACCGTATCCGACGAAGGATACCTTACTTCAAATTCGGTCTCAAAGGAAGGAAGATACAGGGAAACATCGTCAACACCGCCGTAGTATATTCCCGAAAATCTTCCCGCACTTCCGAGATGGGTCTTATCATATCTTTGAACCGTAAAATCATCCGGCGATAAATCCCTGCATACATTAAACCCACAATCTTTGATATATTTTGAGATCTCCCCGGCACATATAAAAGCCCCTTCGTTGTTCCAGTGATGGTCGCTTTTGTAAAAATACGAATACCAGTCATCGGGCATGCTTTCAAAAACCGACTTCATATCGATAAATGACACATTTAAGTCCGAAAGATATGAAATGGCGGCATCATATTTTGATGCGGAAAAATCCACTATTCCGGCGGGAATATCCTCTTCTCTCTGCTTTTCGGGTGCCGCAACAAACAAAAACCCGGCCCCGATCTCATCGGCCAAAGCTTTTCCGGAAGGTACTCCTTCATATAAGCCGTTAAGATTTTCATTGACATCTTTCGCTACGGAAACCCCGTTATCAAGACGATATACGTCCATATAGGAAGCGTTTCCGTATGCTTCGCTCTTTAAAAGCACCCTCTGTATGAAGCCCCATGCGTTAACGGCATCATCCCTTATTAAGTTAAGATTCTCCGTCTCCCCGTCGGCTAAATTTATCCCCGTAAAAAGAACGATGACCGCCAGAAAGAAAACACTAAGTTTCTTCATATTCACCTTAAAAACTGAAATATATGAACGGGCTGTACCCGCTTTTAACCGTATACACTATTGAGATCACAAACAGGATCGAAAGTATTATGTCCGTAAGCCATTTGCACTTATCAAGTTTTTTCATGACCGGTGTCGCGAATATTATCGATATTACGAGCAAAAGAACATTGTTCAAAATATAATGCGTTGTATAGGAATCCCAAAGGCCCGAAACGTTAAGTCCGATCATCCTTCTTAAAAAGCTGTATGCATAGGTAAGCGTCGGCGACTTAAAAATAACCCATCCTACAGTTACCACGATCATCGTATACAAAATACCCAAAGCCTTCGGAAGCTTCCACTTTACCCCGCAGCCTGTAAGACGCTCAAAAGAGAGTACCAAAAAATACATAAGCCCCCAGACTATAAAAGTAAGACCGGCGCCATGCCAGATCCCGGTAAGAATCCAGACTATAAAAAGATTGATATATGTTCTTAGATTTCCTCTTCTGCTTCCGCCAAGCGGTATATAAACATAATCCTTAAACCATGAACTTAACGATATGTGCCATCTTCGCCAGAACTCTTTGACCGATGAGGAAATATACGGATAATTGAAGTTTTCGGGTATTTCAAAACCAAACATTCTTCCAAGTCCTACAGCCATATCCGAATAGCCCGAGAAATCATAATAGATCCTAAGCGTATATATTATCGCACCCAGCCATGCAAGCGAAACCGCAGTATCATAACCCGCATTTACATGTTCAAAGATCCTGTCTGCAACGATACTTAATGTATCAGCGATAAGAACTTTTTTGATAAGGCCGAACAGAAACTTTCTTACTGCGTTATAAAGATCTTCACCCGACACTTTTCTTTCGTCAAAAACCTTTTCGACATTCTCATATCGATTTATCGGTCCCGAAAGGATCGTTGGAAACATGGTGATATAAAGTCCTGTTTTTAAAGGATCCTTTGACGCGGAAACCTTTCCGTTATATACATCCAGAATATAAGAAAGCGAAAGAAAGGTGAAAAAAGAAATGCCCACGGGAAGAACGGGAACAAGAGCCTGAATGTTTAAACCGGATATCCTGTTTATCAGATCCAGCGCAAAATTCAAATATTTATATATAAACAGTCCCAAAAGATCGATCGATACCGCAATGAAAAGAAGCGGCTTCTTTAAACGACTGTCTTTATCAAGCTTAAGCGCGATAAAATGATTGAACAGCCAGTATCCGATAAGAACAAGGACCACAAGTCCCTGTCCCCATGCATAAAAAACAATGCTTCCGATAAGAAGCACTGCGTTCTCCGCCGTTATCTTTCTTTTGCCGAAAAGAAGCGGGATCACATAATAGCACAGCAAAAGAACAGGCAGATATGCAAATAAAAAGGATACTCCGGAAAAGGACATAAGCTTTAATCTGTCTCCGTCTTTGTATTATCGTTTCCCCTTCCGAAACATATACACAGACCGATATACATTATCGCCGCATACACAAGCGGGAAGCAATATCTCGGGTGTCCGTAATAGGACGGGGTTATGGCATACACCAAAAAAGTCATTATGCCGGGTATAAAAGCACAGACATAGGCAAATTTCTTTTTATATATGATGTAAGTAAGCGCAAACAGCAATATCCATGAATATAATCCGGGATTATGGATAAATCTTTCGACCGGAAGCGATACAAATACGTATAAGACCGATGAATATAGATTTCTTACGGCACTGAACACGAAAGGTATCTTAAAATCAAATTCCGGCCAATCACTTTCGTAATACCAGTTTGAAAAATCATTTACCACATTTTCCGAAACGGGTGCAAAGAATCCGTAGGTCATATTGTATGCGGAATCGATCAAAACCATCGGATGTTCTTTTACTTTGGAAAACCAAAGCTTTTTAAACTCTTTTACGGCCGCATCATCGGCATCAAGATCGGTAACAGACTTGATCCCGTCGCTTGTGATCGGATCGTATCTGTCCGAAAACTTAGAGTAATCGGCGACTTTATTGATAACTGCGATATCAGCATCGGTTATCTCGTCGGGATATAAGTCATTGATCCTTGCCACATGCTGAAGCATGTTTGTATATATCAATGCCCCGGATGTCCTCTCAACACCCGCAAGCGGATATACAACATAATTTATCAAAAGGAATAAAACCGCACCCACGCAGGCGATACCCGTTACGGAAAATGCACATCCCTTTGAATCGGAATTTTTAATAAATACAAACAGCATACCGGCAAGCATTATGATCGTAATGTATATACCGTTATGTCTTGTAAGCGAAGTTATCAGTGAAAATACGGAAAAAAAGACCGCATCGCTGACCATGCCTTTAAGTTTGACTTTATCTTTCAGCTTTTCAAGTATCTTTACAAAGAACACGGCCATCATAAGAAGCCCGCAGGAATAAGGGGCATCTTTTCCCAAAGACGATGAATATACAACAAACATTGATGTTGTACCCACAAAAAGAACCGCTGCCCAAAAGAACACAGCAGACTTAATCCTTTTTACGACAAACCATGTTGCATACGATAAGGTAAACAGCATAAACAGAAAATGCGTGAAAGTTGCAAGGAAGAATCCGAAAGTGTTGTTTCCGATCAGATTTCCGATCCGTACAAAACTCCCTACAAAAAATGCATTGAAAGGCGGATGCGCATCCGAAAGGACTTCGTAGCCGAAAAACTGCCTTAACTGAATCTGTACGTCAAAAGGATAACCGCCCGGATACAGGGCTATAAGGCACGGAAACCACAAAAAAAAGATGATTAAAAGAACTTTTAAATACGAACCCTTGAAATTCTCATTTTCTTTTGCCTGCCCTTTATCCAAAAAAGACAAAATGTAAAAGAAAACGGTCTTAAGCCCAAAGAACAGACCCATACCTCTTAAAACGGAAACGATGAACATAAAAACATCGCCGAATATATATGCATTCGAGTCCGTATCTCTGAAGCTTTCCGAAAAGAGGTAAAACAAAACAAGAATAATATCGAGTATTATAAAGATCGCAGGTATTTTTACCTGCTTCTTTGCTATATATATACATAAAACGGTCAGTATGACAAAAAAGACTTCTTTTAAAAGCGAAAACTCGGAAAACAGTGCTCCGAATCTCTGGAGCACTGTTATTATCCTTATTACTGTCCCGCTTTCGGGTTGTGCGTAAATGTTGGGATAGATCCGTCCCATATCCGCACACATAAACAGCCATATAAGAAAAGCGATAAGTACCGCTCTTACATATACAAGCGCTTTTTTCATCTGTCAGTCTTCCTTAGGCATCACTATTTGGATATGTACATCGTCAAGCTGCTTTTGTTCTACCGTAGAAGGCGCATTCATAAGAAGATCCTGCGCATTCTTGTTCATAGGGAACGGAATGATCTCGCGGATCGTCTCGTCACCGGTAAGAAGCATTATCATTCGGTCAACACCGGGAGCGATTCCCGCATGCGGCGGAGCTCCATAGCAAAATGCATTGTACATTGCGGGGAACTTGGCCTTGACATCCTCTTCACCCAGACCCACTATCTCAAAAGCCTTGACCATGATCTCGGGATCGTGATTACGAACGGCGCCCGAAGAAAGTTCAATACCGTTACATACAAGGTCATACTGATATGCGTTGATCGTAAGCGGATCTTGGTTCAAAAGAGCATCCATTCCTCCCTGAGGCATCGAGAAAGGATTATGGCAGAATTCTATCTCTCCGCTCTCCTCACCGATCTCGTACATAGGGAAATCAACTATCCAGCAGAACTCATATCTTTCGCGGTCTATCGAAGCATCGTTTGCCGCACCGAATGTCTTTATTATCGTGCCGGCAGTCTTCTGTGCAACGAGCTTTTTGCCTGCACATACTGCCACAAAATCACCTGGCTTAAGCGAAAGTGCGGAAACTATCGCATCTTTCTTTTCCTGTAAGAACTTGGCTATACCACCCACTATTTCGCCGTTTTCATCAAGTTTGAACCAGAATGTCTTATTGGCTGTTGCCACGAATACCTTATCGCAAAGAGCATCTATCTCTTTACGTGTCTTGGTAAACTCACTTATCTTAACAGCCTTTACAACGTTTCCGGCAAAAGCTTCAAAACCGCAGTCGCCCAAAAGATCCGTAACATCGTCGACATGAAGCTTGATCCTAAGATCGGGCTTATCGGAGCCGTACTTCTCCATTGCCTCGTTATAAGCGATCCTTGTGAACGGAGCCTTTGATGCCACATTGTAAGTGCCGTACTTCTCGAATATCGGAGGAAGTACATCCTCGATCACCGCAAAAACGTCTTCCTGACTTGCAAATGCCATTTCCATATCAAGCTGATAGAATTCACCGGGAGATCTGTCCGCACGCGCATCCTCATCTCTGAAACAGGGTGCGATCTGGAAATATCTGTCAAAGCCCGAAGTCATGAGTAACTGTTTGAACTGCTGCGGAGCCTGGGGAAGTGCGTAGAACTTCCCGGGATGATTTCTTGACGGTACAAGATAATCTCTTGCTCCTTCGGGGCTCGATGCTGTAAGTATTGGGGTCGTGATCTCAAGGAAATCATGCTCGGCCATGCTTAATCGAAGATCTGCAACGATCTTTGAACGCATTACGATCTTTTTCTTGACTTCCGGATTTCGAAGATCCAAAAATCTGTACTTAAGTCTTGTGTTTTCATCGGCTTCCTTTGACCGGTTTATCTCAAAAGGAAGTTCATTGTATATACATTTACCGAGAACTTCGACTCTTTCGGGTACTACCTCGATATCTCCGGTAGCTATCTTATTATTCTTATTGGAACGTTCTCTTACAACACCTTCCACCAAAAGTGTGGACTCACAGTTAACGCTTAAGAACTTTTCCATCATCTCTTCGGTCTCGGGAACTATCTGTGTGGTTCCGTAAAAGTCACGTAAGATAACAAAGCCCAGGTTTTTGCTCACGCGACGGATATTCTCATACCAGCCCACAAGCGTCACACGTTTGCCTACATCCTCTATTCTCAATTCATTCAGATTATGTGTTCTTGACTGTGTCATATTTACTCCTGCCTTTATAGTTTTTTAACTAATACATCCTATCATTTTTCCAATTTAAAAACAAGCAATCCTTTAAAGAATTGCCTTCAGGTAAAAGAAAAAGAGCTCCCCGAAAGGGGAACTCCTTAATCCTTTTTCATATACTGTTTTGTAAATTCGTTAACGGGTATCGGTTTTGAATATAAAAAGCCCTGGATCATATCACAGCCGATCTTCTTAAGATACTTCATCTGAGCCTCTGTCTCAACACCCTCGGCAAGTACCTGCATATCAAGCTGCTTGGCCAGGTTCACTACATTCGAAACAAGAACCCTGTCCTTCAATCCTTCCGTTTTATCACCGATCTTGGCGATAAAAGAACGATCGAGCTTAAGAACGTCAAGTTCAAAATCCTTAAGCATCGTGATGGACGAATAACCCGTACCGAAATCATCTATCGATGTTATAAATCCGCTCTCCCTTAACTTTGCAAGAAGCGAAGTTAAAGCCTCGTATTCTCTTGAATCGACCGATTCCGTGATCTCAAATTCAAGATATTTGGGATCAAAATCATATTTTTTAACCGTTTTAAGGATCTTTTCCGCTGTATCCGGCTCTTCGAGATGCCATCTTGAAAGATTGACCGATATAGTGATCGGATCGATGCCTTTACTCTTCCAGCCCTCGATTATCTCACAGGATTGTCTCAATATCTCAAAGTCAAGCTCGCATATGCTTCCGTCTCTTTCAAGAGGAGGGATAAAATCGTTCGGCCCGATGATCTCTCCATGATGATTCCATCTGGCAAGAGCCTCCGCACCGCATACTTCTCCGGTCGAAAGATCTATCTTAGGCTGCAGATATGTTTCAAATTCGTGCTTCTTGATCGCATCCTTAAAGTTCACGAGCACACGCTGACTTATCAAAAACTGACTTGCAAGACTTTCGGAATAATAAACACACTCCTTGTGAAGGACCTGCCTTGCGATCGTATGAGCGACCGTTATCGGCATCATTATGTCTTCCGGATTTCTGATATCCGAAGGAATTTCATATACCCCGACGGTAGCTCCGAGCACAACCGTCCTCGGACCCGATTTCGTCATCACATCTACGGGGATCGCTTTGATGGCATCCAGAAAGGCATCATTTTCATCACGCTTGATAAGTGCCACAAAATTATCGCCGCCGAGTCTTGAAACTATTTCGTCCCTGTCCACGATCGCGGATAATTTTCTGGCATATTCGGCCATACACTCATCACCGGTACGCTGATCCGACAGTTTGTTTATATACTTAAAGTTTCTGACGTTTAAATAATATGCGTTGTAGAAATTGGCTCTGCCCCTTTGTATGAGCATACCCATAAATGCAAGAAAACTGTTGAGATTCGGAAGCCCGGTAAGCTGATCGGAACTTAATGCCTTTTTAAGAAGCCCCCGCGTACGGACTCTTCCGCCGAACATAAATACCATTGTGGCCATGAATTCAAGCTTACTTACCGTATAATTATCAAATTCCGTGCCGGCATAAGGATAGAACCTGATGACACAGGAACCGCCTTCGTAAGTGGTTTTATTATAGATAAGGGGTTTGTTTCCCGGGATCTTACCGGAATCGTTTAAGATTTCCATATTGTCGATGCCATCAGGCGCCAGACTGGAACTTGGTGCATTTAAGGCAACCTCGATCCTCGCTACCGAAAGAAGCCTGCATATAGGCCTTAGAAGAGATGAATTCATCTTCGCGAATTCTTTGATCTCCCCTTCGTACTCCGACCATCTCAGCAGCAGTCGCTCGATCTCCGCATCGATGGCTAATTTCTCTTCTTCTTTGAAACTATGAGACATAAAGACACTCCAAATAAATTTTAAGTCATAAAACTTCTTTATTATTATAATACCATACCTGCTATCATATTATTAACGTTCTTTTCCCCTTGTAAAATCTTTTCCGCTCCTGAAACCTGTAGCTATCGCAAGAAGATGCGGCAGCAAAAGCTTTGAAAGGTAAAAAACAAGATAGATCGAGATAAGCGCAAAGATACAGGCTGTCGTCTCATATGCTTTTGCACCATGTATGCGGCCGTACAGCAAATTCTGCCATATCCAGAAAGCCATAAGTTGCACTTCATAAATGAAAAACGACGGCTCACACAGCATTCCGATCATCTTTTCACCCTTTTCAAACATTTTATCCGGAAGCGCCAGCCAGAAAATTATCGGCGAAAGGAACAAAAGCGCCCAGCCCAATATGACTATGTGATCGAATTTATACTTTAACAGCACAAGAACCGGCGAGGCGATCAGAAACAAAGGTATATTTTTAACATTGACGCTCATGAATCCGTCAAGATGAAAAGCGATCACTCCGCCAAAACAATACATCGGTATGTAAGGGAGTATCTTTACAAGCCACCAGCCCAGCTTCATCGAGTCTACGGTCTTCTCCCCGAAGACCATTGTAACAAGGATCACCGCAACGATAAGCAATAACATAAATACAATTGCCGATAACCTGTTTTTTAAGACAGGATACAATATAAACGCAATGAGCGAAAAAATGAGCAATGTAAACAGATACCACAAAACATCGTTAAACGGCTGAAAGAAAAACCTGAATAAAAATGTTTTAAGACCGATCTGCCTGAATGATATGTCATTTACCGCAAAAAACAAAAAAAACACCAGATTCCAGAACGTATACGGCACAAAAAGTGTTTTTATACGCTTTAAGCTTCTTTTTATTGCGTTATCTTTATTCATCCCTTTGAACATAAAATATCCGGAGATCATAAAGAAAAAAGACAAGCCGCACGGGCCCAGGATATCGGTGAGATAATTAAGTCTTAAATGATATTTTGCATCACTGTGATATAAGAAGATCCACAGTATCAGTATTAAGTTATATATCTTTATCTTATTGCTTATCGCTTTACTCATTAAATGACCGCTTACCACTTTTTTACATTCTTAAGCTCGTTATAAAGCATCGAATAATTCTCATATCTTAACTTCGATATCCTGCCCTCCGAAACGGCTTCTTTGACCGCACAACCCGGTTCGTTTATGTGCACGCAGGTATTAAACCGGCATTTTTCCCTGTACGGTTCAAACTCCTTATAGTAATACATAAGCGTATCGGTGTCGGCTCCGAAAACATCAAGTGATGTAAAGCCCGGAGTATCCATTATGTATGTGTTTTCATGTATATACAGAAGTTCGGTGTGACGGGTGGTATGGCGTCCGCGCTCTGTCTTTGCACTTATTGAGCCCGTTTCCATTATGTCTTTGTTGCAAAGAAGATTTATCAAAGAAGATTTGCCCACGCCGCTGGGCCCGGCAACCACCGTGGTCTTTTTGTCCAGATACTTTATAAGCTCATCTATGCCCTGCTTTTTCTTTGCACTTACAAACATTACCTTACAGCCCGAACCCGAATAGTCAGATGCTATTTTATCAAGCTCTCCGCCGTCGGCAAGATCGTCTTTGTTGAAACATATATCGCACGGGATATTGAGACTCTCCATGTAGATCAGAAATCTGTCCAGAAGATTAAAATTCGGATCGGGAGTCTTTACACTGAATATGATAAGTGCACCGTCAACATTGGCGCATGCGGGTCTTATCATCTCGCTCTTCCTTGGAAGTATCTTTATGATGTTACCCGTTTTACCGGTCTCATCGATAACTTCCATCGTAACATCATCGCCCACAAGAGGTTTGATCTTATCATTACGAAAGGCACCTTTGGCTGAACACTCAAAGATGCCCTTTCCTTCAATATTTACATAGTAAAAACCGGCAATGCCTTTAACTATCTTACCCTGCATGAACCCCCGCTACTCTTCTTCCTTGGCAAACTCAACTTCACGGGTGATCTGACGTTCCTCGGTCGTGCCCGGAGTAGTCGTTACCGTTCCGTCGCCGTTATCGACAGTCGTACCTTCAAGGGTAACCTTATATGTCAACGTGATCTTACCCTTCGAAGAACCTGTAATGCTTGTCATATTGACAGGTACGGGGAACGAAGTCGTAGTGGTCTCAAAAAGAACCGTACCGTCATCCTTTGTGATCGTGATCTTGACTTCATCACCGCTCTTGTAATCTTTATCTTCGGTCGTCGTGGGCGCAAGGATATTGCCCTTGAAGCTGTATTTTTCCTCAACCTCGGGTTCTTTACCCTTACTTACCTGAATATCGACTCTTGTACCCTTTGTAACATCCGTACCGTAAGCAATGCTCTGATAACATACGTAGCCTTCGCCGTAAACATCGTTATATACCTGTGTAACGCTGTCCGAGTCGACCACAAGACCTGCTTCCGTAAGGGTTACGACAGCATCATCCGTAAGCATACCGAGTACGCTGGGCATCTCAAACACTTCCGTCTTGCTTCCCAGGCTCACAGTGATCGTTATCGTGGAACCTACGGGTGCCTTTCCGCTACCTTCGGGATTTTGTGAGATCACATGTCCTTCAAGCACATTATCGTTGTATTCTTCCACGATATCCACCTTGAAGTTTTTATCCATTATGTCCTTATTGGCGGCACTTAATGTCTTACCCACAACATCGGGTACCACTTCGGTAATGGCGCCCGCACTTACGGTAAGCTCGACCTGCGTTCCGACATCAACCTTAAGACCGTCATGGATCGACGACGAAATAACAATTCCTTCCGCAACTGTAGACGATTCTTCGTATTTGGCCTTGGCAAGAAGTCCTTCCTTTTTAAGGACGTCGACAGCCTTTAAATACTCCATATCAACGACATTGGGCATTACAACCTGTTCAATGCTTGTCTCGATCGAGGTTGAACCGCTGTCGGACGCGGATGTATTGTCACGGCTTAATCTGAATATGCCTATCGTTTTTCCGATTAAAAGAATTGCGACCACACAGATGATGATACCCACAACTATTGCAAGTATCGTCATTATACGGTTCATCCTCGGATCGTATTCATCGTCGTCTTCATCTTCTTCCTGCTGCACGGCCTTGGGAAGTTCGCCTGTTATCTCCTCCATCTGAGGCTTGGTGCTCCGCTTTAACGCCTCCATTTCTTCGGGCGTCATTGTACGTGTCTGGGAAAAATCATCATCGGACACTATCTTTACAAAATCATCATCGGGATTGGTAAAAGAACGACGAAGATCGTTTATAAGCTCACCCATTGACTGATATCTTCTGTCGGGTGACTTCTGTGTACATTTAAGAACTATCTGTTCAACGCTTATCGGTATCTCGGGTACATACTCTCTGGGCGAGGGCATCTCTTCCTGGATCTGCTTTATGGCAATGGCGACTGTCGTATCACCGTTAAAGGGAACCCGTCCCGTAAGCATTTCAAACAAAGTAATACCCAAAGAATAGATATCACTCTTTTCATCCGAAAAACCGCCTCTGGCCTGCTCCGGAGAAGTATAATGAACAGAACCCATTACATTACTTGTAATGGTATTGGAGGTTGCGGCCTTGGCTATACCGAAATCGGTAACCTTGACTTTGCCTTCTTTTGAGATTATCACATTCTGGGGCTTGATATCCCTGTGAATGATGTGATTATTGTGAGCCGCTTCTATGCCAAGGCATATCTGAATGGCGATCGTAACGGCTTCTTTAACCGAAAGTCTTGCCTTTTTCTCGATATATTTCTTGAGGGTGATTCCCTCCACAAGCTCCATTACGATATAGTAAATGCCGTTTTCGTCACCTACATCATAGACATTTACGATATTTGGATGCATGAGTCCTGCTGCCGCCTGTGCTTCGGTACGGAATTTGGACACAAAATTAGCGTTCTCCGAAAATTCCTGCTTAAGCACCTTAACGGCAACCATTCTGTTCAATTTATGACATTTAGCCTTATAGACGTCAGACATTCCGCCGGTCCCGATCTTTTCCAGGATCTCGTACCTTTCGCCTATCATCATTCCGATCTTAATCATTTAAATCTCCACTCGTGTCTTACTCTTCCCCAAAGGGCTCTATAAGAATTACCGCGATGTTATCTTTCCCGCCGTTGTTATTGGCCGCTTTGATAAGTTCTTCGGCCTTTTCCACCAGATCTCGCTGGCCCGAAAGGATCATCCTGATCTCTTCGTCATCCAGCATATTGGTGAGTCCGTCGGAACACATGAGTACCGTCTCCCCCTGCCTTAACTTTACCGTAAAGAAATCCGGTATAACGTCGATGTCGGCACCGATAGCTCTTGTGATGATATTCTTCTTGGGATGAGTTCTTGCACTCTCCCTGTCAAGGCCGCCAACCCTTACAAGCTCCTCGACATAAGAATGGTCCGTTGTTATCTGTCTTATATCTTCACCGATGACGTAAAGTCTTGAGTCGCCGACATTGGCAACCGTAAGACAATCATTTGAAACGGTCGATACCACAAGTGTGGTACCCATACCCGTTAATCCGGGCTCTTCGGAAGCCTTTTTGCGAACCGCTCTGTTGGCTTCTTTGATCGCTTCCTCAATAATGTGTCTCGGAAGTTTTTCCTTTGACCGCTCAATGGTCTTAAGCATTACTTCGACAGCATAATTGGATGCATACCCTCCGCCGTTGTGACCGCCCATTCCGTCAGCCACGATAAAGAGGTTCGGAAGCCCTCCCACAGGATTTTCCGAGGAGAAGACAAAGTCCTGGTTCATTGTTCGTTTTTTGCCTATATCCGTAATGGAAAATGTCTTAAGCACCCCGGCTCCTTTCACTTATTCTCGTCTGTTTTTTTCTTGCGCAACTGCCCGCAAGCGCCGTCGATATCACGGCCCATTTCCCTTCTAATAGTAACATTAATTCGGCTTTTTTCAAGTTTATTTTTGAACTCAAGCACCGCCGCATGCTCTGTTTCCCTGTAGTTTCGCTCCTTAATGGGGTTTACGGGTATAAGGTTCACATGGGCTCCGACTTCTGACGCAAGCTTTATAAGTCCCTTCGCGTCCTCATCCGTATCGTTCACATCTCTTACCAGTGCATACTCAAAAGTTACCCGTCTTCCCGTCTTGTCAAAATAGTATCTGCAGGCATCCATAAGCTGTGCAATCGTGTACTTATTGGCTATGGGCATAAGTTCTTTTCGCTTTTCGTCGGTCACTGAATGAAGAGAAAGCGCAAATGTGATCGGAAGATCTTCGTCGGCAAGTCTTTTTATGTTCTCTGCTATTCCGCAGGATGAAACCGTAATGTTTCTTTTACTGATGTTTAAGCCGTTTTCGTCGCTTAACAGTTCTATGAACCTGATAAGATTATCGTAATTGTCAAGCGGTTCGCCCGTTCCCATGACCACAACATTTGAAACGCGTTCCCCGGTTTCTTTTGTGATCTTATAAATCTGGTCGAGCATCTCGGAAGGGGTTAAATTTCTGGTAAGCCCGTCCAATGTCGATGCGCAGAACTTGCATCCCATCCTGCAGCCGACCTGGGACGATATGCACACGCTGTTTCCGTGGTGATACCGCATAAAAACGCTCTCAACGAAATTTCCGTCGGACAGTTTGAAAAGATATTTTTTGGTGCCGTCGTATCCGGATGTCTGCACGATCTCGGTCTTTAGCGATACAAGATCGTAATCATCCTTTAAAGTTTCGCGTAATGAAACGGACAGGTCGGTCATCTCATCAAAAGAGACCACAAGCTTTTTATGCATCCAGGCATAGATCTGCCCCGCTCTGAAAGCAGGAAGACCCAATGCTCTTACCTCGTTTTTCAGTTCGTTGAGTGTTAATGATTTTATGTCCTTTTTCATTTTACGCGTCTTAACCTTGCATAATAAAAGCCGTCGGTATTATCGACATTCGGAAGAAACTGCTTATCTTCCTCGAGTACAAATGTCTCATCCCTTGTGATATATTTTACGATACGTTCGTTTTCCGCCTTATGAATGGTACATGTCGAATATAAAAGAACTCCGCCCTTTTTAACGTAGATCTTTACATTGTCAACGATCGCTTTCTGAAGGGCAACTATATCAGCCATAAGCTCGTTGCTCATGCGATATTTGATATCACTCTTCCTTGATATGACTCCGAGTCCCGAACAGGGTACGTCCGCGATCACTATATCAAATGAATCCTTAAACGCATCGTTATATATCGTTGCATCGTTCTTTACGAATCCGATGTTTGTATAATTAAGCCTCGCGGCGTTTTTCCTTATGAGGTCGACCTTTTCATCGCTTATATCACAGCTTGTGATATGGCCGTTTCCGTTAAGAAGCTGTGCCATATACATACTCTTTCCGCCCGGTGCCGCGCAGATATCAAGTACATTTCGGGCTTCCGTGCATCCCTCGTATGCCTTTTTTACACAGATCATGGAACTTATATCCTGAACATAGATCTTTCCTTCCAAAAATCCCGGAACGCTTTCCATTCCGTGAAATTCCGAAATTTCATAGACGTTTTCGATCTCCGGCCTTTTTACAAAAGAAAGACCTTCCTTTTCCCATGCATTAAGGACACTCTCGGGGTCAGAAGTTATCCTGACCGTCGTGGGCCTTTCTTTCTCAAGCGAAGCTATAAGTTCTTCACCGTTTTTCTGCTCTTTTGTAAGCATCTTTACAAGCCATTCGGGAAGGGAATACTTAACCGACAGTCTTATAGTATTATCGGCGATATCGTCAAAGCAAAGGGCATTTTCTTTTTCGCGCGAAATGTTTCTTAATACTGCGTTTACAAAGCCCGAAAACTCTTTTCTTGACCTTTTGATACATAACTTTACTGCTTCATCGCACGCTGCGGAATCCGGAACCCTGTCCATATAAAGGATCTGGTACGCTCCCATTCTTAAGATCTCTTTTACGGCACTCTTGCATTTTTCGACAGGTCTTGAAGAATAGCGGTCGATCACGTGATCAAGCGTTATCCTTTTCTGTATGGTGCCTTCAAAAAGCCTTTTTATGAAATTTTTGTCCGTATTATCAAGATAATCGTATTTGTCTAGTACTTCCCTTATGACGAGATGGCTTTTATGCCCCTCTTCGTCTACTTTAAGAAGACAGTCAAATACGATCTCTCTGATGTTTTCACTCATGAGTTTATCTTTGTACCCGTTACTATATGTGCTCCGCGCGCAAAATCAATTGCCGGCATGCGTTTTTTACCCTCCGGCTGAACTTCCAAAAGTTCCAGATATCCTTTGGCGGTTTTAATGTATATATTCTTTTTGGTGACGAAAAAAGCACCCGCTTCAAGACTTTTTTCGTTATCGGCCTGTATCTCGTCCACGGGACGTGTCTTATATACTTTAAGCAGTTTTCCGTCAATGTAAGTATACACTGTGGGCCATTCCTTAAAGCCTCTTACTCTTGCGTCAAGTTCTTTGGCCGATAACTTAAGATCAAGAAGTCCCTCTTCCTTTTTAAGCATCGGTGCATAACTTGCAAGGCTTTCATCCTGCTTTTTATAAGTCGCGGTGTTGTCGGAAAGCGACTTGAGTACTTTTACCGTGAGCTTCGCTCCCTCGATCGCAAGTTTTTCGTACATAGATGTCTCATCGTCCGTATCTTCGATCGGAACGGTTACAGCATCGATTATATCGCCGGTATCTATACCCGCATCCATACGCTGGATGGTGACACCGGTTTCCGATTCGCCCATCGCTATCGCTCTTTGTATGGGCGAAGCGCCTCTTAAATGCGGAAGCAACGAGCCGTGGGCATTGATCGGGCATATCTTGGGTATATCAAGTATCTCCTGTGAAAGGATCTGTCCGAAAGCCGCAACCACGAACACATCCGCATCAAATGTCTTTAGGATCTCAACCTCTTCGGGTTTTCTTATCTTTTCGGGCTGAAAAACCTTATAACCTTTTGAAACGGCATATTCTTTTACAGGACTTTGGACGGGTTTGCCCGATCTTCCTTTGGGTCTGTCCGGCTGTGTATATACGGCAAGTATTTCATATCCCGCTTCATCGACCGCCTTGAGTATGGTGGCTGCGAAATCGGGTGTACCCATAAAAACTATTTTCATTCTTCTTCCTTCTCAACAAGCTCACTGTTATTTACAAGACCTTCCACCCCGCCTTCGACGTGCTCCACATAAAGATGACCGTCAAGATGCTCAAGTTCATGTGCGATCGCTCTTGCAAGAAGGCCTTCGCCTTCAATCTCAAAAGGCTTGAGTTCTTCATCGTAAGCTCTGCACTTAACGTAGTTGGGGCGCTTTACCCAGCCCGATTTTTCGGGGATGGAAAGACAGCCTTCATAGCCTTCCTGTTCTCCGTCTGTCGCAACGATCTCGGGATTTATAAGAACCACGGGATCCTCGCCCGTTGTGTCGATAACAACGATCCTTTTAAGTACACCCACCTGGCATGCGGCAAGTCCCACGCCGCCGGCGTCGTACATGGTCTCAAACATATCGTCTATCAAAGTCTTTGTACGGGGTGTGATGACCGTTACTTCCTTACATCTTTTGTTAAGTACCTCATCACCGATGACTCTAATGTTTCTTAATGCCATTTTCTCTCTCCTTATTGCATGTTCTGCGGATCAAAGTCAAAGAACACGAGCGCAGACCTCTTTTTAATCTTTGAAAGCCCTTCCTCAAGATAATCCTTGATCTTTACCAGTTTTTGATAATCCTTGTCCTTTACGTAAAAAACAAAACGATATACGTCATTTATCTTTGACAAAAATCCTGGTGCCGGTCCTATGACTACCGAATCAAAATATTCTCTTAAAGCCTTACACATCATTTCGGAAAGTTTTCCGGCTTCCGCCTCATTCTTACCTGTCACGAGTACATTTAACATGTGTCCCGCCGGAGGGTAATTCATAAGCTTTCTGTACAGGATCTCTTCTTCATAAAATCCTTCGTAATCCTGAGCGGCGGCATGCATGATAACGTAATTGTCGGGCTTATAGGTCTGTATCACCACATCACCGGGCACTTCTCCCCTTCCGGCCCTGCCCGCAGCCTGGGTAAGTAACTGAAATGTCCTTTCGGGAGCTTTAAAATCAGCCTCAAACAAAGACATATCCGCCGCAAGCACGCCCACGAGCGTTACATTCTTAAAATCGTGCCCCTTAACTATCATCTGCGTACCGATAAGTATATCCGCCTCGCCGTCCAAAAATCCGGATATGATCTTTTCGTAGCTGTCCTTTTCCTTGGTGGTATCGGCATCCATGCGCATCGTACGCGCCTTTGGAAACATCTTTTTAACGGTTTCTTCCACCTGCTCCGTGCCCGCCCTGAAACCGGATATGTATTTTGATCCGCATTCCGGACAGGTTTTAAAGTTGTCGATGGTATAACCGCAATAATGACAGATAAGCTTTCCGTTCTTATGTAACGAAAGCGATACATCGCAATGCGGACATTTTACTACAAAACCGCATGCTCTGCAAGAAACGAAGCCCGCAAGACCCCGCCTGTTTATAAACAGCATTGACTGTTCGCCCTTATTAAGCCTGTCTTCAAGAAGGCTCTTTAAGGTTTTAGAGATGATCGTCCTGTTTCCGTTTCGAAGTTCGCTCCTTAAGTCGGTAACGATCACGTTCGGAAGCTGATTTCCCGTAAGTCTTTTTGTTAAATTGAATAATCTGTATTCTCCGGTCCCGGCTTTATAATATGCATCGACCGAAGGCGTTGCGGAACCTAAGACCAAAAGAGCACTGTTCATCCTCGCAAGTTCTTCGGCCGTCTCGCGTGCATGATATTTCGGCACGGTCTCCGACTTATACGACGTCTCGTGCTCCTCGTCGATTATTATGACGCCTAAGTTTTTAAAAGGCACAAACAAAGCGGACCTCGGACCTATCACTATATCCGCCTCCCCGTTTTGCGCTTTCTCGATACATTCATACTTTTCGCCCGCGGAAAGAGTCGAATTCATGATAATGACCCTGTCCCCGAAGCGGTTGTAAAACCGCATGACAGTCTGATACGTAAGAGCTATCTCGGGAATGAGCACAATAGCCTGCCTCCCGCGCTTTAAAGTCTCTTCGACGATCTTCAGATATACTTCTGTCTTTCCCGAACCCGTTATGCCGTGTATAAGGAACGTTTCATGTCTTTTTTCGTCAAGATCTTCTATCGCGGCATCGACGATCAACTTCTGTTCATCGCTTAAAGAAAGACCCTTTTGATCAGTCAAAAAAGCATTTTTATTGTCCTTTTTCAGCTCTTCCAAAAGTATTATCCCGTCTTTTACAAGATTATTGATCGTTGCATCCGAAATATGGAGTTTTTCGCTTAAGGCGCGCTTGGGGATGCGTTCTTCGTCCCTTACTGCTCTTAAAAGCCTTAATCTTGCAACTTTTCTCGTATTTTCGGTCTTTTTTATCTCCTCATCCACGTTTTCGACAGAAACGTTTCTGATGATCACTTTTGTTACGGCACGGTTTACCTTCTTTTTTACCGGAAGCACCGTTTTAAGAGCATTTGCAAGCGTAGAACCGTAATTTTGCTTCATCCATACGGCAAGTTTAACTCTGATGTCAGATAAAGATACGTCTTTTTCTTCAATGCCTGCGATCGACTTGATCTTACTTTCGTCAAAATCGACCTCGTCACAAAAATCTACAATTATTCCCTTCCTTGCGGTGTCGCCTTTTCCGAAGGGTACATTCACAACACTGCCTATAAAAACCTTATCTTTAAGCTCGTCCGGAACCGCATAAGTATAGGGTCTGTCAACATTTTCATGCGATATGTTGATTATTATTTCAGCATACTTTCCTTTATTCATAAAAATAATATACCATAACTCTTTAATATTTTTTCACAATTTGAACACAATTTGTGTATAAAGTATTATTAAAGATAGTTGGTAACACTCACTATCTCCCCCTCATAGTAGCAAATCCCCCGGAAAACCCGGGGGATTTGTGTTTTATCGATCACCTGTATGCCCTCAATAAAAGCTGTGCACTTTCATTTCCCATATAAGTGTTTACCGAAAGTTTATAACAGATATCAAGTTTTACATTAACGGAAAGACCCGAGTGCAGAAGCTTTCCCTTTTCCTCTCCGTATATGCCCGATACGTATTCCTCAAGCTCTTTAAAGTCTCCGAAACAGATAAGTTCATACACCCTTCCGTCACCGTCGGACACTTTGTATTTGGCAACATTTGCATTCTTTCCCATGATGCGCCCGTTCAAAAACGTGACATTGAGCCTTGCAAATACGGGAGGCTCGTTGCCTGTTCCGAAAGGCTCGAGAAGTTCAAGCTCGTGTGCAAGAGAAAGATTTGCGTAAGCAAAAGGAAGCTCCATATCTATCCTTAATGTATCCTTAAAATCATCATCCGTAAGCTTTGCGTTGTCGTTGATCTTCTTACGAAAACTTTCAAGCCTGTCTTCATTAAGCGAGATTCCGGCCGCCAGCTTATGACCTCCGAATTTTGTAAGTTCATCGGAAACTCCCATAAGACCTTCAAACATATCGTATGCATCTATGCTTCTGCCGCTTCCCTTAAGCCCGTGTTCCGTCTTTGTAAGCACAAATGTCGGCCGCACAAAATGCTCCCTTACACGCCCCGCTATTATGCCCGCAAGACTTTCATGACAATCAGGAAGATACAAAACGATCACCTTATCGGGCTTTTCCTCACTGAGTACCATATCGATGGCCTTTTTTGAAAACTCTGCCGTCATCTGCTTGCGGCTTTCATTGAGCGTCTTAAGATAACCCGCCATTTCGGCCGCCTTACCTGTATCCGTTTCACAGAATAACTCAACAGCCTTAAGCGAAGTATCAAGTCTTCCCGTAGCATTAAGACACGGACCGATTATAAAGCCCAAATGATACGGCGTTAATACACGATCGTTAATCTCATTGATATCTATGAGCGCTTTAAGCCCTATATTCGAACTGTTACGCATAAGCTTAAGACCCCTTTTTACAAGAGTCCTGTTTTCATCCGCAAGCTCCATAACGTCGCAGACCGTCGCAAGCGCGGCAAACTCTGTAAACTCGGTCATAAGCTCCTTAAAGTCGGCATTTTGAACGCCCAAACCTCCTGCCAGTGCTTCAATGACCTTAAAAGCCACAAACGCTCCGCATATACCCTTAAAAGGATAATCATCACTCGGAAGTTTCGGGTCCACTATGGCGTCTGCATTGGGAAGCAGGAACCTTTTCTCTTTGTCGACCGTTTCAAACGGTACCTCATGGTGATCGGTTATCACCATAGTAAGCCCAAGTCCGTTGGCATGCTCCGTTTGCTCTCTTGCCGCTATACCGTTATCGCATGTGATAATGGTATCGATTCCGTCAGCTTTAGCCTCATCTATAAGCTTTACGTTGATCCCGTATCCGTCTTCCACCCTGTGAGGGATCGTATAATCACAGTCTGCTCCCAGGAATTTAAGACCCTTATAAAGGATATACGTTGCGCATATCCCGTCCACATCATAGTCGCCGATTATCCTGATCTTCTTACCCTCTTTTATCTTATCGGACACGACCTTAACAAGGATATTCATACCGTAAAGAAGCCCGCAGTCATGAAGCGCCTCGTCTTCACCGCCTATAAACCTCCTCATCCCGTCAATATCCGCAATACCCCTGTTCCTTATGATCCTCGCCACCACCGGCGACACATTCAGTTCTTTTCCGAGCTTTACAAAATCTCCGCTCTTCCTTATCTCAACCCACTGTTCGTTCATGACCGATCCTTTATTCAACGCTGCCCGAAAGACACGGGCCTCTGTATTAATAAAGGGCAGGTATTGAACCTGCCCTTTGGTTTAATCTTCTTTCTTGACGAATTTCTGTCGGAATACAAACCACATTGCGCCGGCAAGGAAGATCGATGAATACGTACCGCAGATGATACCGACCATAAGCGGAAGTGCGAATTCCTTGACCGAGCTGACGCCGAAGATGTACAACGCCACAACCATGATGAAGGTTGTCAGCGACGTGAAAATACTTCTTGAAAGGGTTGCGGATATACTATCATTTACAATGTCCTTTAATTCGGTCTTTGGACCGGCTTCCTTAAGATTTTCACGGATCCTGTCAAATATAACGATGGTCGCGTTAATGGAGTAACCGACGATCGTAAGCATACATGCTACAAAAGTGGAACCGACGCTTACATAAGCAAACGCATAGAACGCAAGCGTTACGAGAACGTCGTGCGTAAGTGCCAGAACCGAACTTGCGCCGAAGCGGATATCCTTAAATCTGAACCAGATATAGATAAGCATACATACGCAGGCAACGACAACCGCGATTATGGTCTCTCGCTGAGCTTCCTTACTGATGGTCGAGCTTATGGACTCGGCTTTGATAAGTTCTTTGTTGACACCGTAGTTGGCCTCAAAGTATTCGCTCATGGCTTCACGCTGCTGTGCATTTAAGGTCTTTGTCTTAAAGATTACTTCGTTGCTGCCCTGGATCTTTGTGGTGGATACGTTGGAATCTCCCACGATCGCTTCTATATCCGATACCATGAGGTCATTTAATTCTTCAAGAGAATAATCCTTGTCAAAAGGAACGTTTGTCTGTGTACCGCCCAAAAACTCAAGTGAGAAGTTGAGCGAATGTCCTCTGTCACCGATATTTGAGTTTACAAAGAACATCATTACAAGACCCAGGATGATGATCGCACTCGAAACGGCGAAATATATCCTTCTCTTTCCGAGGAAATCGATCTTCTTAGGCTCCTTGGCAACACCGTAGAACTTGGGATTGGTGATACCCATGCCCACCATTGATCTTAAAAGTAATTTTGTGATAACGACTGCGGTAAACATCGATAAACAGATACCGAGTGCAAGAGTCTGAGCAAATCCTTTGATGGAACCCGAACCCATGATCCAGAGTACTGCTGCCGCAATAAGCGTTGTGATGTTACCGTCTAAGATTGCGGAAAGCGCTTTGCTGTACGCAACCTTAATGGACGATTCAACCGTCTTCCCCGTCCTTAATTCTTCTCTTAAACGGGCAAATATGATAACGTTCGCATCGACCGCCATACCGATCGAAAGGATGATACCTGCGATACCTGGTAAGGTAAGAGTGATGCCGAAACCGTTAATGAGCATGATCTCAAGTACGCCGTAAAGCGCAAGGGCGATGGCACTTGTAAGACCGAGTACGTAGTAGATCACGAGCATAAAGATGACTACTACGATAAAACCGACAAGACCTGCGATAAGACTCGTCTTTATCGCTTCCTGACCAAGCTGTGCACCTACAACGTTGGAACGTAACTCTTCAAGTTCTACGCTGAGTCCGCCGATACGGATCGTGGATGCGATCTTTTCAGCCGTCTCGAAATCCTTCATACCGGTGATCTGTGCAGAACCCTCGGTGATCTCCGAATTGACTCTCGGAACGCTTACAAAGTTTCCGTCGTAATAGATCGCGATAGTCTCGCTTTTTGCATATGCTTCTCTTGTTGCTTCACGGAACTTTGCACTTCCTTCATCTGTGAAGGTAAGGTGTACGACTATTTCGGAGTTACCCATATTGTTATTGATGGCACCTGCCTGTGCATCCTTAACATCCGTACCCACAAGCACAACCTTGCCGTCTGCCTGTATCTCATCGAGCGTATGATTTAATTCGTAAAGGGGATTTCCGTTTTCATCGTAGCCTATAACGGAATAGTTGGGTGTTCCGTCGCTTGCATACTGACGCAGAAAATAAAGTGTACCCGGACGGCCGAGTTCCTGCAAAATGGAGTTAGCATCGTATACACCGGGTATCTCTATGGTGATACGGTCGCTGCCTTCCTTATATACCTGTGCCTCGGTCGAATAGCCCTCGACACGCTGTGTAAGCTTATTGATGGTATCTTCCATATCCTGATCCGACGGAGTCTCTTCTCCGACTGCCTGATATGTGATTGATACACCGCCCGCAAGATCGAGGCCCAGATTGATCTCTTTGGCCGAACCTGCACCGTTTTTACCGAAACCTGTAACATCCATGATACCGAATACCACGGTACAGATAACGATAAGGGCAATTGTAAATATCGATTTTCCCTTGCTCATAATATAATGATTCTCCTTGATACAAATAAAAGGTGGCCACGGAATAAATCCACAGCCACACAAGTATAGCACATCATGTTAAAGAATGAAAGAAAAACTATTCACCCGTTTCTTCTTCGGCTTCCTCTTCACTTTCGGGAAGTTCCACAAATACGGATACTATACGGTTGTTCTTTATCCCTTTTACCGTAAGCTTTGTACCGTCGTCAAGCGTTACGGTCTCGTTGTCCTCGGGGATCCTGTCTATCGAATCAAGCACTAAACCTCCGATACTGTCGTAATCTTCCGACGAAAAACGCGTTCCTATCGCATCGTTTATATCTTCAAGCTTCATCTTTGCTTCTATAAGATATCCGCCCTGAATTTCCTGTATCTGCTTTTCCTCGTCCTGATCGTATTCATCCCTTATCTCGCCCACTATTTCCTCAAGAAGGTCTTCAAGAGTTATCATACCGACAGTTGCCCCGTATTCGTCGTTTACAAAGGCAAGATTCTTGGATGCGGCTCTCATCTCAAGCATAAGATCGTTGGTCTTTTTGTATTCGTAGGTAAAATAACCTTCCCTTAAGAACTTTGAGACCGAAAATGACGAAGAATCCTTAAGACGTATAAGATCCTTTATGTTTATAAAGCCTATGATATTGGCCTTTTCTTCTCTGTAAACGGGGATCCTTGTAAACATGGTCTCTCGAAACACCATCATGACTTCTTTGTATGTGGCATCCTCGGGTATAGAACTCATGTCTATACGGGGTATCATTATATCCTTTGCGACCGAATCGGAAAAATCAAAGACATTGTTTATTATCTTTCTTTCATCCGACTCAATGATACCGTCCTCGTGGCTTACGTCCACATACGAACGAAGCTCTGACTCGGTTATGGTACCGCTTGAATCCTTGGTCTGTCCGAAAAGCTTAAGTACAAAGCCGGCTATATGATCGATGATAAACACTATGGGATAAAGAACGGTCATCAAAAACCTTATCGGCACCGAAAAAGAAAGTGCTGTCTTCTCCGCGTTGTGTCTTGCGGCTGTCTTCGGCACTATCTCGCCGAATACGAGCACAAGAAGCGTAAGTATACCGGTTGCCGCCGATATATACACATTCCCCCATATCCTTATGGTCAATGCGGTCGCAAGTGCGGAAGCGCTTAAGTTGACTATGTTGTTTCCTACCAATATGGTACTTAACATGCGGTCATAATTTTCAAGCACCTTTGAAAGTGTCTTCGCATGCTTTTTCCCTTCTTCCTCAAGGGCCCTTATCTTGGCCCTTCCTATCGAACTTAAAGCGGTCTCCGCCGAGGAAAAGAACGCAGACAGAAGTATCAGGACCGCCAGTATAATAAGTTCTATGACACCTGTGGTATCCAAGTCATTCTCCTTTAAAACTATATCATCATTTTGTTTAGAGCCGATATCGTAAAAGGCTCTCTTGCCGCAACAACCGCTTCGTATAAGTCGTCCGAATACGCAACTTCTCCGACCCCGGCATCGTGGCCGTTATCCTTTATGACAAGGCTTGTATCGTTTTTCTCAAAAGATATCTCCGCAAGTTCTCTTGTGATACCTTCACCCGTAAGTTTTGTGTAGCTTTCTTTTACCGCCCACACAAGATTTAAATGCTTTACGATCTCCTGACCAAGCTTATCGCGTTCTTCAAACGAGCAGATCTTATTGACGAGAGTCTCCTTGTACGGAACGGGCTTCTGGATATCGACGCCTACGGGCTGACCCGCTACGGCTATCATGACATAGTCGCCCGAGTGGGAAATGTTATAGAAAACATCCCCCCGGTTTTTGATATAAGGCTTTCCGTGAAGGCCGTAGCCTATCATTGATGCGGCTACTCCCTGCTGGGCAAGTATGCCCTGTAAAAGCACACCGGTCACGGTCAAAAGTTTCTTTTCGTTATCGTTTTTGCAGTTTTCGATACGCTCGACACGTTTAGGCTCGATCTTGTCCTTGAACTTTTCATATAACATGTTCGCATCGGCGTTTCTAATGTTGGCCAGGTATACAATGACTTCGGATTTTTCCATTTTTTACATCCTGTCTGTAAAGAATTCTTCTATGTCGGCATACCCCTCGTTGTTTAATTGTTCCTTCTGGAACTTCTTGTTCTTATTCATCTTAAGAACAACAACCTGCTTCCCGTTCCCACGTTCTTCGTTCGCTTTTTTAAGTACTTTTACAAGTTTATCGGCAGGCATATCCTTCTCGACAAGATATGCTTTCTTTTCCTTGGATCCGGGGATCTTAAAATCGCTTTCCATGAGCAAAAGAACGATCCTTTCAAACCCTATCGAGAATCCGCAGGCGGGAACATTCTGACCCGTGAAGTTGCCGACCATCTTGTCGTATCTTCCGCCGCCTCCGCACGAACCTCCGAATTCGGGGATCGCGATCTCGAATATCGTACCCGTGTAATAACCCATTCCTCTTACCAAAGAAGGATCGAATACCATCTTAAACTGTGCGGTCTTGATCTTTTCAACGCTTTCGATTATCTCGGTCAGACTGTTTGAGACCTCATCATCAAGAAAATCACCCAGGATCCCTTTAAGCTTCTTTATACCGTTTACATCACCGTCTATATCGTCAAAAAGAGCTACGTACTTTTCAATGCTCTCCGTTTTAAAGCCTTCCTCCGAAAGCTCCGCCTTGATACCGTCAAGGCCTATCTTGTCGAGCTTATCGAGTATTATGCATACCGTATCGAACTTATCGTCTTCAAAGCCCGCATATTTGGCCATTGCCTTAAGAAGGCGGCGTTCGTTGATCCTTATCTCAAAGTTCTTAAATCCGATCTTTCCGAGTGTGGTGGTCGTAGCCAGTATAAGCTCGATCTCGGCCATGTTCGTAGGTTCACCGAGAATATCGATATCACACTGCATGAACTGACGGTATCTGCCTCTTTGAGGTCTGTCCGCACGCCACACGTTACCCATCTGCAAAGCCTTGAAAGGCTGCGAAAGCGTAGCCTGATTGTTCGAATAAAATCTTACGAGCGGAACCGTAAGATCGTATCTTAAGCCCATATCCACAAGGTCTGCTTCGCTCTTTGCATTTTCGAGGTTTAACTTTTCGCCTCGTTTAAGTACCTTGAAAATAAGTTTTTCGTTCTCTCCGCCCTGTTTGTTTGTAAGATTTCCTATATCTTCGAGGCAGGGCGTCTCTATAGGCGTAAACCCGTACGACCTGTATGTTTCCTTGATGATACCCTGTACATAATCCCTTATCTCCATCTCCCTCGGGAGAATCTCTTTCATACCGGTAACCGGCTTTTTGTTAAGTGCCATCTCATTTCTCCTAATTCTTTTATTTGTCAAAAGAAGGATCATTCATGCATAAACAATTCTTCTTTTCTTTTTATCATCTCATCGATCGAACCGATATAAAGATCGATATCCTTTACATTATCGCAGCGTTCGGGCTTTCCAAAGCTGTTGATGACTTTAGTGACGCTTCCCGCGCCCATAGCGATGATTGGCTCGATCTCTTCCATGATCAATATGTTATATATACCATAGGCACCTTCCCGTGCATAGCCCGTATTTTCATAATTGCCCGCCATGTTCTTCTGTCTGTAGAGGTAGTAGGGCTTAAGACCGAGTGCTTTCGCGCCGTTCTCGGCTATCTTCATGGTGGAGGGTGTATTGATCATTGCATCAAGTCCGTAAGACTTAATACGTTCATTTAACAACGAACCCCGCTTAATTGCAAGCGAATGTACGGTCAAAGAGTCCGGCTTGAGCTTTACGATCTCTTCGATCGTGTGTAAGACCTCCTCTTCGCCCTCGCCCGGAAGCCCTAAGATCATATCGGTGTTTATATTGTCAAATCCCGCTTCCCTTGCGTCATGATAGGCTTTTAGGAATTCATCTACCGTATGCCGTCTTCCTATTACATCGAGTGTTTTTTGGTTCATCGTCTGCGGATTTACCGATATCCTGGTAACACCGTGTTCTTTTAAGACCTTGAGTTTTTCAGGCGTTATCGAATCGGGGCGCCCCGCTTCTACCGTAAACTCAAGAAGCGAATCAATATTATAATACTTTCCTATTAACGAAAGCAAAACATCAAGCTCATCTGCGGAAAGCGTTGTCGGAGTTCCGCCGCCCACATATATCGTATCCACACTCCGGCCGGCCCTTGCCCTGCTTGTAAATTCAAGCTCCTTACCTATGCATGCAAGATAATCGTTAACCCTGTCCTTAAACATTGAGATCGGATTGGAGGTGAAAGAACAATAGAGGCATCTTGTCGGGCAGAACGGGATCCCGATGTAGATGCTGTAACCGCCCGGATGAAGCGCATCCAGTATTTTTTTCTCGCGCTTTGCGATATCGATGGATAAAAGCCCCTTCTCATCGCTTATAAAGTAGGTATCCTTCATGTACTCAAGGATCTCTTCATCGGTCTTGCCCTCGTTTATAAGCTTCATCGGGATCTTTGTGGGCCGTATGCCCGTTAAGTCTCCCCACGGAAGGGTAACGTCCAAATGCTTTGAAAGCGATGTATAGAGAAGCTTTTTAAGAGCATTTTTAATGTCCGGACGATCTGCCGCCTGCAAAACGGACACCGAATCTTCAAAAGAACCGTCACACTTTTTAAAGCAAAATTTATTCCCGGAAAAGAACACGGTAAAATCGGGATCTTCCACATCCTGACCGACCGTCACATCATCCCCGGGATAAAAAGCTTTGACAAGCGAATGTATGTCATATATGAAATTATCGGAATCGGTAGATATCTTTATCATCTTAAAAGAAAGGATTGTTCTCCTTTTCAAAACCTATTGTCGTGGAATCTCCGTGACCGGGATAAACCTTTGTGTCATCGGGAAGCGTGAAAAGCTTCTCCCTTACGGATCTTTCAAGTACGGGTCCGTTACCCGTCGGGAGGTCGCTTCTTCCGACGCTTAAGTTAAAAAGCGTATCGCCGGCAAGCAAAAATCCGGCTTCTTCAATATAAAAGCATGCACTTCCCGATGTATGGCCGGGTGTGTGGATGGTCTTTATCTTAATACCGCCGAGTTCTATCTCCTCACCGTCTCTTAACAGAACATCGGCCTCGATCTGTTTGGGCCTGCCCACCGAAGCCGAACAGTTTAACTCCATATCGCCCAAAAGGTCTTCTTCGCCCTGATAAGCATATACTTTTACTCCGGCAAGCTTTCTTAGATCTTCAACGCCGTAGATGTGATCGAAATGACCGTGTGTAAGAAGTATCCCCACGACTTTAAAACCCTTGCCGGTAAGCGCTTCATACAGGTAATCGCCCGAATCCGCAGGATCGATAACGACTGCTTCTTTCAAATCGTCTCTGTACACAAAATAGCAGTTTGTGGTAAATCTGCCCATTACAATACGTCCGATCTTAATCTCGCTCATGGTCTTATCCCTTCGTACGTTCTATGTCTTTAACGCTCTGTATCTGACGCAATTTGTCGATAAGCTTTGAAAGTTCGTCCCTTGTCGATACTTCAAAAGCTATGTTCATGGTCGCGATACCCTGTTTGTTGACTCTTGTGTTAAGTGAAACGATGCTTATGTTATTCTCGGTAAGGACCTTTGAGACATCCACCAAAAGACCGTTTCTGTTATTTGCATATATGGTGATCTCCGCAGGATACTTTCCCGAAATCTCCTCTTCAACCTGCCACTCGGCTTCGATTATCCTGCCTCTGTCGTGTTCGCAGAGCGAAGCAAGATTCTTGCAGTCGCTCCTGTGAATGGATATACCTCTTCCGCGGGTTACAAAGCCTACGATCTCGTCTCCGGGAACCGGCGAACAACATTTTGAAAACCTTACCGCAAGGTCATCCATTCCTTTGACGATGATACCCGTGGAACCCGCACGGAATCTTGACGGTTTCTTTACGCCCTCGTTAACGCTTTCCATGATATCTTCATCGGTCACATGTCTCTTATGGTCAGCTTCATAAACTTCGATAAGCTTATTGACTATCTGGCCTTCCTTGACACCGCCGTGCCCGACGGCCGCATATACGGCATCCCATTCATGGAATCCGTATTTTTTCATGACGGCTTCCTTGTATTCGGGCTTATTGAGTTCTGCGGTATTTATGCCTTTCGACTTACAGTAATCGGCGATAAGTTCCTTACCGCGGCTTACGTTTTCGTCTTTTAATTCCTGTTTGAACCACTGCGTGATCTTATTTCTGGCCTGCGTGGACTTTACGATGTTCAACCAGTCACGGCTCGGACCTTTTGAATTCTGGCTGGTGATGATCTCGATACGGTCACCGTTATTGATCACGTAATCGATATTTACAAGCTGACCGTTAACACGTGCACCCACCATACGGTTACCCACAGCCGAATGGATGGAATACGCAAAATCAATGGGGGTCGAACCCGCAGGAAGATTCTTTACATCACCCGTAGGCGTAAAGCAGTATACATTGTCTGAAAAGAGATCTAAGTCGGACTTTAAAAGATCCATAAACTCGCTGTTATCCGACATGTCTCTCTGCCATTCAAGGATCTGGCGCAGCCATACAAGTTTTTCTTCTTCTCCGCCCTGAATCTTCTTTCCGTCGGCAGCTTCTTTGTATTTCCAGTGGGCCGCGATACCGTACTCAGCCGCTCTGTGCATCTCGTAAGTACGTATCTGTATCTCAAAAGGCTGACCGGAAGACCCGATAAGCGTCGTATGAAGCGACTGATACATATTGGGCTTGGGCATTGCTATATAATCTTTGAATCGTCCGGGGATCGGCTTATATATCTCGTGGATGATACCTAAGGCCGCATAACAGTCACGGACCGTATCGACTATTATACGGACCGCAAAAAGATCGTATATCTGATCGATGGTCTTATTCTGGTTGACCATCTTCTTGTATATACTGAAGAAATGTTTGACTCTTCCGTCTATATGAGCTTCTATGCCCGCATTTTTGATGTGGGCGCTTACTTCGTTGACTATACCCTGAATGTACTGCTCTCTCTCGGTCTTTCTGACCGCGATCTGTTTCTTGAGATCGGCATATACATCAGGGTGGAGATACTTAAGAGACAGGTCGTCCAGTTCGACCTTGATCTTGGATATACCGAGCCTGTCGGCTATGGGAGAATATATATCCAGAGTCTCTCTTGCGATCCTCTGCTGCTTTTCGGGCGGCATATGCGAAAGCGTCCTCATATTATGGAGACGGTCGGCCAGTTTTATCATGATGACTCTTATATCCTTGGCCATCGCAAGGAACATTTTCCTTAAGTTCTCGGCCTGGATCTCAACCTTTTCCTTATCGGCATTGTCGCTCATATGGGACTCGTCTATCGCAAAATGCTGAAGTTTGGTGACCCCGTCCACAAGATGACCCACATCTTCACCGAAAAGTTCCACTATCTCTTCTTTTGTAAAAATGGTATCTTCGACAACATCATGAAGAAGTCCCGCAACTATTGTCTCCTTGTCAAGTTCAAGGTCTGCTAAAATGATAGCGACATACAAAGGGTGTATGATATAAGGCTCTCCGGATTTTCTGACCTGTCCCTCATGAGCCTGATCCGCAGTCTTATAGGCGCGTTCAATAATGGAAATATCATCCGAAGGGTGATATTTCCGGACACGGTTAATCAAGTCCGCATACAGTTCGTCGGGACTTAAATATTCATCCAGTGATTCAATTCGTCCGTCATCAATGACAAATTCCGTATCCATGTCCGTACTCATCGAAACCTCTTAACTATCATTTTCCTTCATAAGTAATGGCAGAATATAAAGGATATTTCTTTATCCTCTCCCTGCCTTTAAGGCCTGCAAGTTCCATAAGGACCACAACACCCACAACTTCTCCGCCCAAAGATTCCACGAGCTTTATCATTGCCTCGGTGGTGCCTCCGGTTGCGATAAGGTCGTCAACGATGAGAACCTTCTGACCGGGTTTTACGGAATCCTTGTGCATCTCTATCGTAGCTGTACCGTATTCGAGAGCATATTCCTGTGAAACGGTTTCACAGGGAAGTTTGCCCTTCTTACGGATAAGTACAAAGGGTTTATGATTAATATATGCAAGAGGAGTACCGAAGATGAATCCTCTTGATTCGGGGCCTGCCACAACGTCATAATCGATACCTTTTATAAGATCGTTCATCGTATCGATCGCAAGACCCAGACCGTCCGCATCCTGCAAAACGCTCGTGATATCCCTGAATATGATACCCGGTTCCGGAAAATCGGGAATGCTCCTTACATATTCTTCAAGTTTTTTCATATGATATATCCTCCCAAACACTAAATATTGTATATAAAAACGAATTTGGTATCATTATATATTCATTCTTTTTTGAAGTAAAGCAAAAATAAATACCGCAGGTTATTATTCCTGCGGTATTTTTCGACATATTGCCGTTAACCTATTTTGATAATGAATTTCACGCCTTCTTTTTGCTCTTCGCTTTCGGTATAACCCGTGTATGAGCCTGATACTTCGGATATGGCGTTAAGTCTGTCTATAGTGTTTCCGAGGCCGTTCTTTAAAAGATCCGTGATCTTGCTTATTCCTTCGTCGTTAAACTTATTAAGACCGTCCACAACCTGTCCTTCGCCTTCCTTAAGGGCGCTTACGGCTTTGATGACATCGGGCATTGCGTTGTTTAACTTATGAGCTCCCTCACATGCCTTCGATACACCGCTTGTATATTCACTGATGCCGTTGTAAAAGACTCTGTATGCATCAAGCTGAGCCTTAAGATCTTCTATCTCTTTTACGCCTTCGTTTACTTTAGCTTTCCCCGCATCGATCTTTGATGTCACTTCGGGACTTTGCATATACTGTCCCACAAGGACGCCTATCTGCTCTTCAGTCTTTGAATCTATCGTCGATATGATCTGATCCGAAGCCATCTGCTCATTTATCTTTGACTCGATCAGGGCCTTGATCTGATCACTGTTCATTTGAGCTTCCGTATTTGAAGCGATCTGTGCCTTGACCGCATCGCTGTCCATCTGCTCCGAAAGTTTTTCGTCGATCATTTCATTGTAATCGTCTTCGGTAAGCATTCCCAAAGCTATGATTTCTTCGGATGTGTGGCCGTATTGCTCTTCTATGCCCGCATCAACGGCGCTCTTTACCATCGGTCTTACATTTTCTTTTACGGCTTCGGTCACACCTGCTTCGACCTGAGCCTTTACCGCTTTGTTCACTCCGTCGGCTACCTGTTCTTTTACCGCCTCAGTGACGGCATCTCTAACCTGTGCTTCATTGGCTCTTACCTTACTCTCTACTTCCTTTTGTGCGGTACCGTATACATCCGTACCGTTCAAGGAATTGATGGCGCCGGTAAGTTTATCGTCATAATTGTCTATCGTTAACGTACCTACATTTAATCCTGCTGCCTCAAGCCCGCTCTGTGCCTGTTTAAGAAGTGAATCAAACACATCTTCCGACCCCTTTATAAGCGCAGCATTGTTCGATGTAAGCGTATCAAGTCCTACCGTAAGCTCGTTCATGCCGGTACTTAAAGTATTGACACCCTTAAGCAGCTCATCAAGTCCGTCGTAAAGCTTGCTTGAACCGTCCGTCAGCGCATTCATCGCATCCGTGATCTTTGTGACCGCTTCATCAACGTCGGTAAGCTGATCGCCCGCACTTACATCTATCGCATTGAATATGCTGTTCGATACGGCCATATAGATATCGGGCGCCTTGTAGCAGTCCGTATCGGCTTCGATCTCTATATATTCCGGTATTTCCGTATCGATATCTTCCGTACCCGAAATATCGTTTTTGACCTTATCAAGATCCAAGTCCTCTTTAAGACCCGGAAAAGCAATGCCCACAACCGCATATCTTAAACCGTCCGAAGTAACCTTGCCCGAAGATACTGTTACATTTTTAAACGTATCGCCGTCCATTGCGGTTATGAGTGCCGCTCCGAAAGGAACATAGATCTTCTCATTTTTTCCGTCTATCATCTTCATCTCATATTTGAGAGGCGTATAATCGCATCTGATCTTTATATGACCCTTTGCGTTATCAAGTGCATCGGCAGCAACTTCTTTTCCGTTAAGATAATAGGTCATCCTGATACCTACGGGAAGATCTTCCTTTGACAGCTCCCCGTTTTCGTTTCCTTCTTCTATAAGGATACTGTCCATGACCTTATCTACCTTACCGTCCTTATCGGTAAATACATATACGACTTCATCGTTAAGTCCGGCATTGACGGCATCATCCGCATCGTCTGCGTCTGCATTTTCGGTATTTGAACATACCGTATTGACCGTCTCAGAGCTTTTTTCATCATCGAGCGCACCTGCGGTGGCGTTAATGCTTACAAGTGCGGTAGTGGTTGCGATCGCTAAAACCGCTACCATCGTTTTAATCGTTCTTTTCTTCATTTCGATCACGCCTCTTTTCTTTTTATCATGTCAAATGATGTTATATTAATAAACTTATCAAGCAGCATAAGTAATGCCGGTAAAACAAAGACTACCGATACCATACTTATGATCGCGCCCCTTGCCATAAGCATGCACATCGAACTTATTATGTCGATGTTCGAATAAACGGCAACACCGAAGGTTGCTGCGAAAAGCCCCATGCCGCTTACTATGATCGAAGGGATCGAAGTGGTAAGCGCTGTAAATACGGAATCCTTTTTACTCTTTCCGCTTATCCTTTCCGCCTTGTATCTGGTAGTCATAAGTATCGCGTAGTCGACCGTTGCGCCAAGCTGAATGGTACTTATGCATATGGGGGCGATAAACGGAAGACTCTGTCCCATGTAATGCGGAAGTCCTAAGTTGACAAAGATCGCAAATTCGATGACCGATATCAGGATGAAAGGAAGCGAAATGCTCTTTTCGACCAAAAGGATGATCACGAATATCGCTGCGATCGATACGGCATTTACAACCTTAAAATCGTGGTCGGTGGTCTCTATCATATCCTTCATGCAGGGTGCTTCACCGATTATCATTCCGCCCCGATCGTACTTTTTAAGGATATCTGTAAGGCTGTCTATCTGTTCGTTTACCTTATCGCTTGCAACGGCGTATTCCGAATTGATAAGTACAAGCCTGTAATTATCGCTTTCAAGCATTTCCTTTACGGAATCCGGGATCATCTCCTCAGGAACGGCGGAACCCAGTACAGATTCAAGACCGATCACCTTGTCGACGCCTTCGACCTTTTCCATTTCGTTTAGCATTGCTCTTACGTCCTTTTGAGGGATATCCGTATCTACCAAGAGCATATGCGTCGAAGCCACTCCGAAGGTATCCGAAAGCTTCTTGTTTGCGATCACGACCTCCATGTCATCGGGAATACACCGGCCCATATCGTAGTAGACTTCCTTCTGCGTATTTGAATACCCAAAGTATGCGGGGATCGTGAGTGCCGCGAAAATGATAAGAAGTACAGGGAAAATTTTTAAAAGTTTTCCCGAAAACTTATCCGTCTTTGGTATGAACGACTTGTGCCTTGTCTTTAAAAGCGGCTTGTCAAGCAAAAGGATAAGCGACGGAAGGATAGTCACGCAGGATATAACGCCCAAAAAAACACCCTTTG
>JAEEMP010000066.1 GCA_016283275.1 Lachnospiraceae bacterium | reverse complement strand
GCCGCCCTGTCACGGCGGAGGTCGCGGGTTCGAGTCCCGCTTAGGTCGTTTAATTGGGGTCTTAGCTCAGCTGGGAGAGCATCTGCCTTACAAGCAGAGGGTCATAGGTTCGAGCCCTATAGGCCCCACTTAATTTAATAATTATGCCGGCTTGGCGGAACTGGCGGACGCACAGGACTTAAAATCCTGCGGGGCTAACCCCCCGTACCGGTTCGATTCCGGTCGCCGGCATTGATTATATAGGCTACAAATGTTGTATTTACAGCATTTGTAGTTTTTTTATTGCCTGCCTTTCTTAATTATGGCGGTCATATTATAATATACACATTCATAAACATAACTTTCTGAGGAAACAACACGAAGAATAATATTATCATGACTATGTATTATCATGCATCACAGGTTAAGGATATAAAAGAACTGGAGCCGAGGATTTCAAACCATGGCGTTCCGCTTATCTATTAAAGGTGTATCCGGATACATCTATTATACAGATAGTATTAAGGATTCCGGTTTTGAACTTCAGATCCCGGATGCTGCCACAAGCAGTGTACCGGTCATTGTTGAAGGCTATGAATATGTTCATGATGCCTATGAAGCGATTCTTGAGGCAGAAAAGAATGGTCTTATCACTGTTATGAGGTATGAGCAGATGTCGGAAAAGATGCGGGAGTGGAATATCAGAACCATTAAGGAAGAGTATGAAAACGCAAAAGACCATCCGGAATACAGACATTTCTTGAAAGGTAATTTTCCTGAATTATTTACGGTGGGATGTGGAAAGGCAAAGGATAGAGACAAATGAACTTGCTAATGCATGATCTGTTATCGGATAAATCTGTCATATTTTTTGATGTTGGCTATACGATCGATTACCCGGCTTCCGGAGACTGAATGTTTTTTGCAAAGGGATATGCGCAATGATAAGAAAAGCAGAAAAAAGGGATATATCCAGAATAGCTGAGATTTTGGTGTTTGCAAAAAGAATAAAATACAGGCCGATATTTCAAAACGACGATTATTCATTTAACGAGCTGCAGGTAATCAGAGTTTCGCAGGAATACGATAACCCGGAAATACTTAATTATATGTGGGTCTATGATGACGGTATTGTAAAAGGTTTGATCCATATAATAGGAGAAGAGGTTGTTGAACTGTATGTAGATTATTTCTTTTGGGAGCAGGGAGTCGGGTCAAAACTGCTGGAATTTGCAAAGGATAAGTTCGGCGTCAGCTTCCTCTGGGCGCTCGAAAAAAATATAGATGCCATAAGATTTTATGAAGCTCATGGTTTTCACGACAGCGGTGAAAGAAAACCGGAAGAAGGTACTGCAGAATATTTGATAAAGATGGTTTTGGAGAGGTAAAAATGTTAGACAAAAAGGGATTTGATCTATGGGCAGACAGATATGATGAATCGGTGGGGCTGTCGGATGAAGATAATACTTATCCGTTTGCCGGGTACAAAAGAATACTGGGCAGCATATACACACAAATAATGGAAAAACCAAAGGCGACGGTACTTGATCTGGGCTTTGGAACGGCTACCCTGACAACAAAACTGTATGAAAACGGGTGTATTATATATGGACAGGATTTTTCGTCAAGAATGATCGAACTGGCTTCTGCCAAAATGCCGAATGCACATTTATATCAGGGAGATTTCTCACAGGGATTAGCAGAGCCGCTCAAACAGAATTCTTATGATTTCATTGTCGCAACTTATTCTATACATCACTTAACGGATAGCCAAAAGTCTGTATTATTAAAGGAACTGCTCGATCATTTGAGAGAAGGCGGCAAGATCCTGATCGGTGATGTGGCTTTTGAGAATCGTGATGAGCTGGACAAATGCAGGGAAAGAAGCGGTGATGAATGGGATGACGATGAAATCTATTGCGTCGCTGATGAATTAAAGTCGGAATTTCCAAATCTGCGCTTTGAAAAAGTGACATTTTGCTCAGGCATCCTGATGATAATGACAGAGGATTTCGGATCGCATAATTTAAGCACAGACGAAGTGACATATACTTATAAAGGTACAAGCGTTTCGATTACTTTAAGGGAGATAACAAGAGAAAATATCGATGCAGTTCTTGCCCTGGGAGTAAATGATGATCAAAGAACCTTTGTGTCATCCAATGGTGATTCGCTTGCTCAGGCCTATGTTTATTCAAAAACAGCTTTTCCGTTTGCTGTATATGCGGATTCTGCGGTTGTAGGGTTTATCATGATGGGTTATTACGAAGCGAAGGATTATTATACACTGTGGAAATTCATGATAGACAGCCGATATCAGGGCAGAGGATACGGACGGAAAGCACTCGAACTGGGAATTCAATATTTAAAAGAACAATTTGATATATCTGAGGTCTATACCGGAGTGGTTCCGGGTAACATTGCAGCCAGGAAACTGTATGAATCTGTCGGCTTTAAAGGAACCGGATTGGTTGAATCGGGAATGGAAGAAATGCGTTTGATACTGAGATGATCTATATCAGATCGGGGGGAAAAATATGCAATACGAATTTACAAGTTCAGATAAAGAAAAATTCAGTCTTCATGACTGCCGGTCAACATCTGTTGAGCTGATAAACGGGCGATTGATATTCAAGATACCGGATGGCATCTTTAATATCGACTATTCAAAAGACTGGCCCAATACAGGAGCGGCAGAGGTCGAATTTACGATCGATCCCATGAGAGGTGTTTATCTTAACGTATTTGTCGACTCAGACGGGCAGACGATCCGCAAGGAGTATTCGCTGGAGGAGTTGGTTGAAAAAATAAACGGTTCCGAGTGGGAACTCGAATTTGCTTATCGTTATGACGGCTATGAGGAGGTCCTATACAAATGCTGGATCTGGATAGATCACGAACCCTGGTCATATGAGGCTGAGTTATGGATCGGGACAAAAAACGATACGGTTTTCAGATGGAATTCTCCATTAATATAATGTTTTGAAACAGGTAGTTTTAAAGAGGTTTATTTCGCTATTCATGGTTATCCGTGTAACGAGGGAATAACGGTATCGGCCATGCTTTCATATTTGGTGTGGTTATATTATAATAAACACATATCTTATCGAAATGATTGAATGCCGAACGGTCATTTCGGTCAATAATGTAAAAGGGGTTAAATTATATGAAAAATCTAAAGAAGATCACTCTTCTTCACTCCAACGACATGCACGGAGACTTTCTTGCGGAGAAAGTGGATGAGGCATTGGTCGGTGGTGTTTCCATGCTTGCGGGCTATGTCAACAAGGTAAGACGTGAAGAAGAAAACGTGATCTATGCGATCGCGGGCGATATGTTCCGCGGATCGATCATCGACTCGGAATTTCACGGTATTTCCACCATTCAGATCATGAATCTGCTTTCGCCCGACATAGTCACTCTCGGCAACCACGAGATCGACTACGGTATCGCTCACCTTCTTTTCCTGGAAAAGTGTGCACAGTTTCCGATCATCAATGCCAATCTCTACATTAAACCCAATCACGCGCGGCTCTTTGATCCGTGTCGTGTCCTTTCCGTAGGCGGTATGAAGGTACTCTTTATCGGAATACTTACGGAAATGGTATTGAATGAGTGCAAAAAGGATGAACTTATCGGTACGTTCATCACGCTCGAAGATGCGGTCCGGGAGATCGGCAGGATATGCAATACCTACAATTCGATCGATATCGACTTTACCGTACTTCTTACGCACATCGGTTTTGAAGAAGACAAGAAACTGGCGGCAATGCTCGATCCGACATGGGGAGTGGATGTGATAATCGGCGGACATTCCCATACATTTCTTGAAGAGCCCGCGGTCGTAAACGGTATACCGATCGTTCAGGCAGGAACCGGTACCGACCAGATAGGACGTTTCGATATCATGGTGGATACCAAAAAGAACAGGATCGACAGTTATAAATGGACTCCCGTTCCGATCAATGCCGAGAACTGTCCCAAAGATCCCGCGATCGAGAACATGATACTTAATTACAAAAATGTGACCGACGAGAAATACGGTTCGATAGATGCTTCATTTATACGGGAACTCACGCACCCTTCCAGATATATGGAAACGGAACTGGGGAATCTTTTTGCCGATCTTTTGCGGGAATCGCTCGGTATGGATATTTTCCTGGCAGCATCGGGATCGATACGCAGCAAAAAACTTGGCCCCATTGTCACAAAGGGCGATTTTATGGCAGCTTTCCCTTATGACGATCAGGTGAATGTAACATACTGGACGGGCGCACAGTTAAAACACGGTATCAAACATATGTTAAGAGACCAGACTTTTTTTGGCGATCATACCGAGTTTTATCAGTTCTCATCGGGTCTTTGCGTTGAATATGATATGGAGACACATTCTTTTATCAAGTTTGACTTTAAGGGCGAACCTGTTGAAGATGATAAGATCTATTCCGTGGGGCTGCAGGATTACCATTTGAGAAACTTAAAAAATTCTTTTGACCTTGAGATAGAAGAGATCGACAAAAACCAAAAACACCGCGCTGTGGCAACTTCCGCTGCGCAAGTGCTTGAAGAAATGCTTGCTCTTGGCAAATACAGGGATTCAAAGATCGAGGGCAGGATCAAGCTTCATCTTACAAACGAGGCCGTACAGGCACTCATGGAAAGCGGGAGGTAACAGAAAATGAAAACACTTAAAAAACTTACACTTCTTCACTCAAACGACATGCACGGCGATTTTTTGGCCGAACAGATCGATGAATCTCTGGTGGGAGGCGTTTCACTGCTGTCGGGATATGTCAGCAAGGTACGCCAGGAAGAAGAAAACGTCATATATGCTATAGCGGGCGATATGTTCAGAGGATCCGTAATAGATTCCGAATATCACGGTCTTTCCACGATCCAGATCATGAACATGCTGGCTCCCGATATAGTGACCGTCGGTAATCACGAAGTTGACTACGGTATCGCACACCTTCTTTTCCTTGAAAAGTGTGCCGAATTCCCGATCATTAATGCCAACCTTCATATAAAGACCAACAATGCACGCCTTTTTGAGCCCTGCCACATCTTAAAGGTTGACGGCATGAATATTCTTTTTATAGGTATTCTTACCGAAGTTGCTCTTATGCAATGTAAGACCGACCAGATGATAGGAACCTTTATAACGCTCGAAGATGCCGCAGCTGAAGTCGGTAAGATATGTGATACATACAATTCCCTCGATATCGACTTTACGGTGCTGCTTACACATATCGGTTTTGAAGAGGACAAAAAACTTGCCGCACTTCTGGACCCCGCATGGGGCGTCGACGTGATCATCGGCGGACATTCGCATACTTTCCTGGAAGAACCCGCAGTTGTAAACGGTATTCCGATCGTTCAGGCAGGTACAGGTACCGATCAGATCGGACGTTTTGATATATTGGTGGATACCGATGAAAACAAGATAGACAGCTATTCCTGGAAAGCGGTACCGATAAACGAGGAAACATGTCCGCGTGATACCGCTATGGAAGAGATCATCAAAAACTACAAGACGCAGACCGATGCCAAATACGGTCGTATCCTTACCAAATTTGTAAGAGAGCTTACACATCCTTCACGCATCATGGAGACCGAACTCGGAGATCTGTATGCGGATCTGTTAAAGGATGCTCTTGCTGTTGATATTTTCATGCTTGGTTCCGGTTCTATCCGTACCGAACAGCTGGGACCCGTTGTGACAAAGGGAGATTTCGATGAAAACTACCCTTACAATAAGCCGATTTTTTTAACTTACTGGACCGGTGCACAGCTTAAGCACGGTTTAAAGCGGGTGCTTCGCGACGAAGCTCTGGAAGGTGCTCACACGGAGTTTTATCAGCTTTCGGAGGGCCTAAATATCGAATACGATCAAAAGACCCATGAATATATAAAGTTTGATTTTGAAGGCGCTCCGATCGATGAAAAACGCATATTTACTGTAGGGCTCGAGGAGTTCCATTATCTTAACACCAAGGACTCTTTTGACATAGAGCTTGAAGAACTTGAGAAAAACCATTCATCCCGCGCGGTTGCGACGGGCAGCGCAAACCTTCTTGAAGAAATGCTTCAAAAAGGGCAGCACCAAAATGCAAAGGGCAAGGGACGTCTCATCATCCACCTTGCCGACGGTACCACTACAGGTATTTAAGTAAAAGAACAACGGTGCAAAAGTTTTGAACGGGCTTGGACGATAAAGATCATTAATTGTTTTTTAATCGTTAATTAGGTTATTATATTATTAAGTTCCAGTCTTAAAGAATATCTTACCCAGGGGGAATATATGACTACAGATCAGTTGGATGCAAGTCAGATCGATATACTCGGAGAAATAGCAAATATAAGTATTGGTAACGCTGCAACTACGCTCAGTATGATGGTCAATCACAAGGTTGACATAACAATGCCGCGTGTCGGTGTTGTAAAGAGAAGCGAAGTTCTTGACGATTACGAAAAGACCTGTGTATTTGTTCAGATCCATTATATAAAAGGGTTAAGCGGAAATAACGTTTTTATCTTAAAGGAGCCTGATGTACTTTGTATGACCGATCTTATGATGGGCGGCCCGGGCAATAAGGACGGCGAGATCGGTGAACTTCAGATGAGCGCCATTTCCGAAGCCATGAACCAGATGATGGGAGCTTCGGCCACATCAATGTCCGTAATGCTTAATGAGATGGTGGATATCAGTACGCCCGATGTCAATACGATCGATGTTGATTCCGTAAAGACTTTTGAAAAGATCTTCGACAATGAGCTCGATCTTTTTGTAAAGATCGCATTTAAGATGGATATCGAAGGTCTTATCGATTCCACAATGGTCCAGTTTTATCCGATAAGCTTTGCAAAAGAAATGTGCAGGGTTTTCGTGGAGAATAAGGATAAAATGTAATGATTTATCCAAGCCGTCAGATCGGTTTAAATATTGTTATCCGTTGATCGAGTGGGTCTGCCCCCACTCGATTTTTATATGCAAACGTGGTAATATGGTTAAGATGTTTGAAAAGAGGTTTTTATGGCAGAAGAAATGAAAAATCCGCTCGGCTCAAAGCCGGTCGGAACGTTACTCAGAAAGTTTGCGGTGCCGTCCATTATTGCGATGATGGTTGGCGCTGTTTATAACATAGTCGATCAATTCTTTATAGGGCGCAGTGTCGGAGAACTCGGCAATGCGGCTACCAATATAGCTTTTCCGCTTTCGATCTCCTGTATTTCGATCGCATTGCTGTTCGGTATAGGCGGAGCTTCCGCATTTAACCTGACCATGGGCGAAGGAGATTCCGAAAAGGCTCCGTATTTTATAGGCAATTCGGCCACTATGCTGTTTACCTGCGGCCTTGTATTAAGTATCGTTTCGGAAGCATTTCTGCCGACGCTTTTAAGACTGTTCGGCTCTCCCGATAATGTTTTTCCGTACGCTCAGACTTATACAAGGATAACCGCTTTGGGCTTCCCTCTTCTTATCCTTTCGGGGGGCGGAGCTCATCTTATCAGAGCCGACGGTTCGCCCCAATATTCAATGTTCGTAAATCTTACGGGAGCGGTCATAAATACCGGTCTTGATGCATTGTTTGTGTTCGGTTTTAAGTGGGGAATGGCCGGCGCCGCATGGGCAACCGTCATCGGACAGTATGTTTCGGGCATATTGGTAATTTCGTATCTTGCCCGTTATAAGACGGTAAAGCTTGAGTTTAAGCACTTTATCCCAAGGTTTGAATACGTAGGCAGGAACGCATCCTTAGGAACTGCTTCTTTCTTTAACCAGATCGCGATGATGGTGGTTCAGATCATATTGAACAACTCGCTTAAGTATTACGGCGCGCGTTCGATATACGGTGAATCTATCCCGCTTGCCTGTGTGGGTATCGTATCAAAAGTCGGAATGATGTTCTTTTCCGTTATAATCGGTATTTCACAGGGATTGCAGCCGATCGCCAGTTTTAATTACGGGGCCAAGCAATACATAAGAGTGCGTAAAGCAACTGTACTTGCGCTTTCGGTATGTGCGCTTTTATCCGTGTGTTCTTTTGCCGTATTTCAGATCTTTCCGCTTAAGATAATCAAACTGTTCGGTGCGGGAAGCCCGGAATATTTCGACTTTGCCGTTAAATACTTCAGGATTTATTTTTTCTTTGTGTTTATCAATTTTGTACAGCCGATCATATCAAACTTTTTTACCGCCACGGGACGGCCGAGGATCGGTATGTTTCTGTCGCTTACAAGACAGATCATATTCTTTATCCCGTTACTTCTTATATTGCCGAGATTTTTCGGTATAGACGGGATCATCTATTCGGGACCGATAGCCGATGCCATTGCGGCTTTTATCACGCTTATAATTGCCGTTTTTGAGCTTAAGAAGGTTCATTATTGGAAAGAAGAAAATGCATAAAAGAGGTATATCATGGAATCTACGTTGAAAAGAACATGGTCGGAGATCGATCTTGATGCACTCATACATAATTACAGAACTATAAGAAAAAGAGTCGGAGACAATGTTAAATTTCTGGGCGTTGTAAAAGCGGACGCATACGGACACGGGGCAATCGAGGTCTCAAAAGCGCTTGAAGAAAACGGGGCCGATTATCTTGCGGTCAGCAGTATAGATGAGGCGATGGAGTTAAGGCTTAACGGCATAAAGATGCCTGTTTTGATCCTTGGGCATACTCCGAAGGAACAGGTCGGAAGGCTTATCGAGTATGACATCACGCAGGCGGTTACATGTCTTAATAAAGCGGAGGAATATTCCGAGGAAGCGGTAAAGATAGGCAAGACGTTAAAGATCCATATCAAGGTCGACACCGGAATGAGCAGGCTGGGCTTTTTATGTGAAGGCGAATATTTTGATACGGGTGTGAACGGGATCACCAAGGCGATAAATGAACCCAATCTTTTCGCGGAAGGAATATTTACGCATTTTGCGGTATCAGACGAACCGGGCGATGAGTGCAGGGCTTATACCGAGCATCAGTTTAAACTTTTTACGGATGTGATCAAAGCGGTAGAAGTAAGATCGGGTAAAAAGTTTTTGATAAAGCATTGCGCCAATACCGGAGCTGTCGCTAAGTATCTTGACTACTGTCTTGACATGGTAAGGCCGGGGCTTCTTTTATACGGATACGGTGAATTTGCAAAAGAACTCGGACTAAAGCCTGTTATGGCTCTTAAAACGGTCGTAAGTACGGTAAAGATATATCCGAAGGGTACAAAGATAAGCTACGGCGGCATTTATACCACCGAAAAGAGCACAAGGATAGGGGTTTTGCCTTACGGATACGCCGACGGGTTTTTTAGAGCTTTGTCCAATAAGTGCGAGCTTTATACCGAAGAAGGCTTTGCGCCACAAAGGGGAAAGATATGCATGGATATGTGCATGATCGATCTTACCGATAAGCCCGGTATCGATGTGGGATCCGAGATAGAGATATTCGGTAAGCATAATCCGATCGAAACGCTCTCCGATTTAGCGGGCACTATCCCCTATGAGCTTACATGTGCAGTGAGCAAGCGTGTTCCGCGAACATACATTAAGGACGGAAAAGTAATAGGCAGGGAATTGTTACTGAGAATGTGATAATACAGATAATGTACATTTAAATTATGGAGGTTTTATGAAATTTTCCGAGATCAAGTATGAACGTGTTGACTTTGAAAAGGCCAACGAAAAAATGCGTGCTTTTGCCAAAGCACAGCGTGAAGCAAAAACATTTGAAGAAGCGTTAAAGGTCCATGACGAAAAGTCGAAGTATTACAATCACCTTATGACAATGGTCACCGTGGCCCAGATAAGGCATGATATCGATACCACTGACGAGTTTTATGAAAAAGAACAGGATTATATCGATGAGATGCTCCCTACCACCAACGAGAGCATGATCGAATATTCAAAAGCCCTTTATGAAACACCTTTCAGAAAGGAATTCGAGGAAAAGATCGGTAAGGTCGCTTTTAAGAACCTTGAACTTCAACTTGACTATTTTAAGCCTGAGATGGTGCCGCTCATGCAGGAGGAGAATGCTCTTACGACAAGATACGCAAAGCTTCTTGCAACCGCAAAGATCGACTGGGAAGGTGAGACTTTAAACCTTTCGCTGATGACCAAATACACGACCGATCCCGACAGAGAGATCCGTAAGAAGGCTTTTGCCAAGACAACGGGATTCTTTATGGATAACAGGGATGAGCTTGACGAGATATACGATAAGCTTGTTAAGTGCCGTACAAAGCAGGCAAAACTTTTGGGCTTCGATACATTTACAAAGCTTGGTTACGCAAGGATGAACCGTAACGATTACGGTCCCGATGAGGTTAAGGCATTCAGGGAGGAAGTAAAGAAAAAGATCGTTCCGCTTGCTTCAAAGATCCATGAAGCAAGAAGAAAACGTATCGGCGTGGATCACCTTTATTATTACGACACGATCTTCTTTAAGAACGGAAACCCTGTTCCCCAAGGCACTCCCGAAGAGATACTTGAAAACGGTCGAAAGATGTATGAGGAACTTTCGCCCGAAACAGGTGAGTTCTTTAACTTTATGCTCTCAAATGAGAGATTCGACGTTATCGGCAGAAAGACAAAGAAGACCGGCGGTTACATGACCACTCTTCCCGATGATGACAATACTCCTTTCGTATTTGCCAACTTCAACAAGACAGCAGGCGATGTGGATGTCATTACCCATGAATGCGGACATGCTTTCCAGGGATATGTCACGAGAAAGGATTGCGATGAATACAGGAATATCACAATGGAGACCGCAGAGATCCATTCCATGTCGATGGAGTTCTTTACCGAGCCCTGGATGGAAAAGTTCTTCGGCGACAGAGCGGATGATTACAGGATCTATCATCTTGCCGATGCCGTAACATTTATCCCTTACGGCTGTATGGTCGATGAGTTCCAGCATATCGTATACGAAAATCCGGATCTTACTCCTGCAGAGAGGAGAGCGGAATGGGTCAAACTTGAAAAACAGTACAGACCGCATATGGATTACGGCGACAACGAATACTATCTTTCGGGCGGATTATGGCAAAGACAGCTTCATATCTATGAGCTTCCGTTCTATTATATCGACTACTGCCTCGCCCAGACAGTTGCGCTTGAGTATAAGGCGTGGATGGAAAAGGATTATAAGGAAGCCTGGAACAGCTATATTGAATTCTGCAAGCAGGGCGCAAGAGACTTCTACTCAAAGTCGCTTCCCAAGGTCGGCTTAAAGGTTCCTTTTGAAAAGGGCTGTCTTGACGAGATGGTGGAAATATTGGAAAAGAAGATGGATCTTTAAGACAGATCTTAAACGATTGATATTTACCCTCTTTATCGGACTTAAAGATCCGGTAAGGGGGGTATTTTTATGTTTTTATACGGAAAATTTCAAATATGTGTTGACAACGATCTGTTATGGGTGTATATATAACACATAAACAGTTAACGTTGATTTGTTTTTTGTATAGTCGCGACTATGCAAAACGGGAGGTACGATTTGAAAATTTCACAGACATCGGGAGTACCGATATACCAGCAGATAGCTGATTCGTTCAGAGCCGATATTCTTGCGGGGCGATTTAAGGACGGAGAATTTTTACCTTCGATAAGAGAACTCGCAAGAGATCTCAAGATAAGTGTTATCACCACCATGAAGGCTTATGAACAGCTTGAAGCGGAAGGTCTTGTCACGGCGATGCAGGGCAAGGGCTTTTACGTTAACGCTCAGGACAGTGAGATGCTTAAAGAGCAGCATATAAGAAAGGTTGAAGAAGCCTTGAACATTGCCATTAAATCAGCTGATATCGCGGGCATGAGCGACAAAGAACTTATTGAAACATTAAAGGCATTGCTTGCCGTAAAGGAGTTATAAAATGGAATTTGAGAGTGTAATAGAAGGAAAAGACATACAAAAGGGATTTAAGAATTTTACGCTTAACATTCCCGAACTTAAGATTCCCAAAGGATTTGCAACAGCTTTGATCGGAGAGAACGGAGCCGGCAAAACAACGCTTCTTAACATCCTTGCGGGTATCCGTATAGACAATAAAGGTACTCTTAAATATTTTGATACCTTTGATCAAAATGACAGGGAGAATAATCCCGAAGTTAAGGAAAGGATCGGATATACCGGGACCGAAAATTATTTTCTTCCTCATTGGACAGTGGATCAGGTAAGGCAATTATCCAAGCTTCTTTATAAAAATTTCGATGAGAATAAATATAAAGCATATTACGACGAGCTTGCGATCTCTGCAAACGGAAGTTATGAAGGTAAAAAGAAGATAAGCGAATTATCGGACGGCACCAAGACAAAGCTTACATTAGCTGCCATTCTTTCAAGGGAAACAGACCTTCTTATAATGGATGAACCGGCTTCACCGTTAGATCCGCTCATGAGAGATAAGCTGTGTGAGATAATACGTACATACATATCCTCTAAAGAAGGCAGAAGCGTGTTCTTTTCCACACACAACATCTCCGATATGGAAAGTGTGACCGATTATGCGATCATAATGGAGCACGGTACGATCGTAGAGCAGGGCTTTGTGGAAGATCTTAAGGAAAAATACATCCTTGTTAAAGGTGAGACAAACGACGCAAATGCGGCAAGGGATATCCTTTATACCATAAGCGAAGGGAAATACGGATTTGAGGGCATATGCCTTTCATCCGACCTTGATAAGCTTGCAGGCATGGATATCACGACCGAAACAGCTTCTTTGTTCCAGATAAGTGTTGCCGTAATGAAGAAGAATACCAGGATAAGGTAGGTGGATGCCATGAACGGTATTTTTAAATGTTACAGAACACTGATTTCTTTTAAGCTCAGAGCGATCCAGCTGTTACTGGTTTTTGTGCCGCTAATATTCGGAGTTTTTTTCTTTGCGATGCAGACATACAAAACGATCACCCCGATATTCATGGGATATGGGTATGTTACTTTGGCGGTTATCGTTGATTTCTATATATTCGGCGGAGTGGCCAATAAAAAAGTTCATTCCATGGAATATTTAAGAAGCTCATATGAAGGACCGGGCATCATTGATAAGGCGATTGTCGGCGACCTGATCATGCATGCGATAAGACTGCTTGTATTGTTGACATGTTCGACTGTTTTGCAGGCTAAGATAAACGGAGAGCTTGATCTTCCCATAGATATACTTATAATACTTGGCCTTTTTGGTGTCATGTTTGTTTCGTTTGAGGTTGCGCTCATGATCACGCGTCTTTTCGCACAGAGTATCAATGCACAGATCGGTTTTTCTTATCTTGTGGTAACCGTTCTTTCGTTTATGATCATTGTATATGTTATTTTTGCAATGAGCGAAGCGATATTTTTAATGGCTGTATTTGCGGCAGTAATGTTATTTTTGGCTTTGGCTCTTTCGGTCATACTGTGCAGGGTATGTTTCGAAGGATTTAAAAGCGGTTATAAAGATTTGAACTGACAGGAGAATGTTTAAAATGACGGATGATATAAAATTAGCGCTTAAGATGACGAATTTTTCCATTCAAAGTAAGTGGATGAAGGCTTTGCTCATAATATTTTTTGTGATGGGGATATTATTTGAATTTATGCCCGGTGCTTATACACCAAACAATCTGGGCGGTCTGTATCTTATGCTTACACCGGCATATCTGTACCAGATGGTAGTCACTCCGACTGTTTCTTCATATGTGGCCGCATCACAGAGGAAAAGAGATCTGCAGACAAAACTCCCGGCACTTGTGGTTACATTGGGAGCGATAATATCGTTTACGCTCCATGTTGTATTGAGGTGGGTCAATTACAATATATATGATTATTCGAGTGTCGAAAGCGCGTACAATACAAATTGCCTTTCTGTCATTACCGCAAGTTTTTTGTTCTTTTTGATGGCGGTGTATTCCGGCGCGGCATATAAAAAATTTGTTGTGTCACTTGTGTTTTTTGTGATATTATTGTCTCCTTCAATGATATTTTTCATGAATCCGGGAATTATAAACAGTTTGGGTTTTGTACAAAACATTACTTTTTCAATGGCTGCGATATGCGGATATATAGTAATCCTGCTCGGAGGATTGGCAATGTATCTTATAAGCCTTGTTCTTTACAAAAAAGGAATGGATGTTAAAGCCTTCAAGGCAGCGCTTGCAAGGGCGGGCAGATAAAAGCTTATTAAAGCGGAGAGTTTTCTCCGCTTTATTTTTTTGTTTTAAACTCATGCGTTTAATGATAAAATACGCATATGACTGCACAGGAAAAAGAAAAAAACAGATTCTGGACATTAAGATATACCCTTATCAATGTCACCTATTTTATGGTGTTCTGCGGGATCCACGGATATTCATCCGTATTCCTTCTGGGTAAAGGCTTTACAAATACGCAGATAGGCTTGTGCCTTGCATTGGCCAACCTTGTATCCGTATTTGCGCAGCCGTTTATCGCGGGACTTATCGATAAACCGGGGCCATTGACCAACCGCAATGTTGCAATAGGTTCAACGGTGTGCATAATAATAGGTTCGGTGCTTCTTTTGTTTATAAAGGACAGCATTGCCGTTATCTTCATACTGTTTGCATTTATCTATATGGTCCAGATGGCCTATCAGCCCATGATAATCGCAATGAATTTCGAATATTCGCGTGTGGGCTGTAAGATAAATTTCGGACTTGCAAGAGGTTTGGGATCGCTGAGTTTTGCGATATCCTCGGCTATATTGGGCGGAGTGATCGCGCGTAACGGTGTAGATGTACTTTCGATCTTTGATATAGTCGTGCTTTTCGCGGCTGTCGTCATCCTTTTAACCTTTATAAAGCCTTCGGGAAAAGAAGAACCGGTTAAAGATAATAACGACATATCTTCCGAAGATGAAAAGCCTCACAACAATATAGTCGAATTTACAAAGGAATATCCCAAGTTCATGCTGTTCATCGTGGGCGTTGTGTTCTTTTTCTTTGCCCATAATCTCATAAACGATTATTTTATCCAGCTCATAAGACCTCTCGGCGGAGACGAGAAACTCATGGGCTATGCGGTATTTATAGCGGCGTCTTTGGAACTTCCCACAATGGCGCTCACGCCGCTGTTTCTTAAGAAGTTTTCTTGTGAGAGCATGCTTAAGTTCTGTGCCGTGATGTTCCTTGTAAAGACTTTGATCATGACCTTTGCCACCAATATGGTATGGGTATTTGTGAGCGAAGCCTGCCAGATGGGAGCGTATGCCGTATTGATACCCGTTTCCGCGATCTATGTAAGCAGGATAATGGCAAAGCTTGACCGCGTAAAGGGTCAGGCATACATAAATGTCGCGATCACGTTGGGCGGAGTTTTCAGCGGGCTTATCTGCGGAAGGCTTTTGGATGTCTACGGTGTTAAGATCACAATGCTGATCGGAAGTCTGGTTACCGTTATGGGTGTGATAATAACTTTTATCGCGATCGGAAACGGCAAAAGAAAAACTCTTTCTTAAGTGTGCTTTATTTGACATTTAAGGCAAATAATACTAAATTTTATATATATGTATTTTGGAGGCGGGTATGAAAAAAGCAAAACTTTCTTTTACGGTAAGTATTGTTTTGTTTCTTATTTTTTCTGTTTTTACGATCCTCGTAAAAACGGTAGGGGTTAAAGCCGTGGGACCCGAGAACTCTTTGGTGGGTTTTGCGGATATTAACAAAGGTTTTTATGACGCGGTAGGGGGCAATAAATTCTGGTATTATCTGACCCAGGGTTACGGGCTTTTGTCGATACTTGTGATGGTGTGCTTTGCCTGTTTGGGACTGTATGAACTGGTCAAAAGAAAAAGTATCAAGGCCGTGGATCCTGAGATCATAGTCTTAGGTGCATTTTATGTGCTGGTTCTCGCTGTATATGTATTCTTTGAGAAAGTGATCATCAATTATCGTCCCGTAATAGAAGATGTGGAAGAAGGACTTGAGGCATCGTATCCGTCATCGCATACGGTCCTTATCATCACGGTCCTTGCAAGTGCCGTGACCGCGCTTGCATTCATTCAGAAGATGATGTCCGCATCTACGGTAAGAACACTTACCCTGGCAGCCGATGTGGTGATAATAACTGCGATCATCGGGCGTCTTCTTTCGGGAGTACACTGGCTTACCGATATAATAGGCGGGGTAATTCTGGCTTTTGCACTCGTTTTTCTTTTTAACGGTGTGATCGCGTGTGTAAACGCAGGAAAAAAATCTAAGGAGTAATAAAATGAAATACACGTTTTTCGGTAAGGTGGAAGAAAACGAAAACGGATTCTTTGTAAATATACCTTTCAACGTTTGGGAGATCTGTGATAAAGCGGGAAATGTTCCTGCAAAAGTAAGGCTTGATTCGGCTACGTTTGTATGCAATCTGGTGCCAAAGGGAAAAGGGTATTACAATATTCCGCTCACAAAAGAACTTGTGGGTACGCTTGATAAGGATGCCGAGCATAAGATCACGTTCAGGATCACAAAATCCGAAGTCGAGGACAGTCCGTACAGCTCGGCCAATCCGATAAGGAAGATCGATTCGATCGAATGTGTGCGTCAGCCCGGCGACGGACTGTGCGGTCAGTCCTGCATAGCCATGCTTGCGGGTATAAGCATTGAGGAAGCCGGAGACATAATGCATTGTGCCGAATGGCAGGCCACAATGGGTAAGATGATCAATGCGCTCAACTATTTCGGATTTGAACATTCCGAAGAAATCATATATACACTCGGGAAACCCGATGTGGTACTTCCCAAGTGCACCATAATGATGGAGAAGATGGGAAGATACAATCACTATCTTATAGGCTATGCCGGAAAGTTTTACGATTCAAGCCTCGGTGTGTTGAATGAATATGATTTCACCAAACTCGTGGGCTATCTTGAAGTTTACGTGTAGAAACAAACATTAATGAGATCTTTTTATGAAACTGCTTACTTCGTATCCCGAAGGAAGCAGTTTTATTGTTATCGCACCGTCTTTGTCGGTCCTGTAGACTCTTGATCCCATATCGGAAAGTCTTTTCAATGTTTCTTCGTGAGGATGCCCGTAACGGTTATAAAGACCGCAGGATATAACGGTGATCGCCGGAGATGCTTTTTCAAGAAAAGCCTCCGAAGATGAAAAACGACTTCCGTGATGGGCACATTTGTATACATCTATTTTTTTATCTTCGGATATAAGGAAGTCGGGATACAGATCCAGACTGTCCTCGCTTTCTTTTGTCGCGTCTGCCGAAAACAGCATGTCGAATTTTTTGTGATTTAAAAGTAATATGACCGAGTCCGTGTTGGCATCACCGGTTATATGATCATGAGCGGGGCTTAAGCATGTGAGCGAAATCTCATTGTATTTAACGACTGTTCCCGCATTTATAAAGACACAGTCGACTCCGTGTTCTTTTGAAGATCGATATATATCTTTAAGCTCTTCGTTAAAAAGGTTTTCGGGCAATCCGGGAAAAACAACACGTTCCACCGAAATAAGATCCTCTTTATTGTTTTTTATAAGATGATCTATCCCGTTTATATGATCGGCATCTCCGTGCGATATGTATATATCTAAGATTTCGGTTATCCCGCGGGATAAAAGAAACGGGACTAAAACGTATCGACCTGCATCGGATTTTGTAGAAGAGCCGCAATCCGATATTATCGCGGTGTGCTTTCCCGTCTGTATCACTGCGCAGTCTCCCTGCCCCACATCCAGCATGGTTATCGAAGGATAGATATAGTGAGGTTTCGTAAGAAGGATCAATGCAGTTAACATAACAACAAAGCCATAGCCAGTACCGGTCTTTTTTCTGCTCAAAAAAAGAAAGAACAAAAAGCACAGATAGTATATAAGCACAAATATTACATCCGGTTTTCCAATAAGTTTAAATATGCATATTTTAAGCCCTGCGGCCGAGATGCCGTCTATGATCCGTAATAAGAGCGCACACAGAAAGTCTGCGATCTTTGCAAGCCCTTTAAGCTTAAGGCTTCCGAATAAAAAACCGGAAAAGCCCGTTAAAAGTATCGGCCCGGTAAACAGAGCGAGTATGAGATTTAACGGGATGCTCAAAAGGTTTGAATATGAATTGAAAAACATGGAAAGCGGCAGCAGTGCAAAGTAGATAAGCATCGGTACAGAGGCGTGATCATAAAGGCGTATTGCCAATGCTTTAAATATTCCCGCATCAAGAAGCCGTTGTTCTTTGTCATTATCAATGTCCCGTTTTAACGAGGTAAAGAAAAGCCCGATAAACAATACTGCGACATATGAGTAAAGATACGACGGATCGCGTATATACAAAGGATCAATAAAAAGCGTTACCGTAGAGGAAACGGCCAGCGCGGTAAGTATGTCGTAAGTGCGGTTTATCATATCCGCAAGAAGTCTTATAAGGAACATGATGACTGCTCTTATGACCGAAACGGTAAAACCCGCAAGAAGGCCGTAGGATATTATAAAGAGCATGCCTGCCAAAGCCGCATATCGTCTTTTTACGTTCATTTTCCTTATGAGCATATATACAGATCCGCCCGCAGCGGAGATATGAAGGCCGGATATTACAAGAAAGTGCGAAAGCCCCGCATTTTTATATAAAGCCTGTCGTTCGTCTTCCATGGAAGATCTGTCGCCGAAAAGTATGGTATTTATGGTAGCGCCTTCTCTTGGGCAATTCTTCAGTACTGTTTTTGTAAAGGCTGTCTTTAGATCAAAAAAATATTCTTTTATCGGAAAACGCGGATAAGATAAAACCTCAACCGACGATAAGTTTACATAAAACAGGCGGTCGCGGGTTTCATTGTATTTAAACGAATCAAATTCTCCCGGATTGGTGGCATGGGAAAAGTGGCCGACACGGCCGACGATCGTAACTTTTGCCCCAATGGGGAGAGTGGCGGACCGTATGTTATCACGATTAACATAACACAAAAAACCATAGGTCCCACGAACTTTAAAAGAAGCAAGCATTCCACTTTCGTCAAGAGTCTTTTCCGTGATCGTTCCCGATAATGTGACGGTTTCGCCATTGGGATAGGGGATGGGCTCGGGCTTACGGATAAGATTTACATAAAGCGAGAATACCAGCGCGGTAATAAGACCCGCAAAGAAGACCGGGCGTTCTTTTATGTTCCTTATCACTGTGCGCATATCTCGTCTTTAAGCCCGTCGTATATCCCCTGTTTGATGCCGTTTACAAGCATAAGATCTTCTTTTGTGTTAAAAGGTCCGTTCTTTTCCCGATAGTCTATTATGGCTTTGGCTCTGGTGGCGCCTATACCTGTCAGAGTCGACAGTTCCTCCAGGGTGGCGGTGTTGATGTTTATAAGGGCGGGTGAATTAAAAGAAGAGTCGGCCGGAGCGTTGTTTTCCCGTGAACTTATGCCGGGTACGTACAGCTGCATGCCGTCGGTAAGCTTTAGCACCATATTGATGCCGGTAAGATCCGCATCTTTCGTTGTTCCGCCTGCTTCGTTGATAAGCTCGAAAACGCGGGAGCTTTCGGGAAGTATATATACGCCGGGTGACATGACTTCACCCATTACGGACACGTATATCGTATTATCGATCACGGGGACTGTTTCCTCATGGTCAAAAGACGACAAAGGGTCACTTACAAAAGATGTATCTTCGTATCTTACCGTTTCGGGGGACATGGCGCAGCCTGACAAAAGGCTGCAGAGAATAAGTAAAAAGAATGATATATTAAGTTTCATTTTCCTCCTTTTTGAGATGGAGGACGCGTGGTAAAATTTATAATACGTTAGCTTTTTAAAGATTTCAAGGACAACTTTTAAATAGTGTTAGTATTTGTATCGGACTGTTGTTATAATCATAATATGTGCATGCGAAAGGAGCTTACTTTTGGGCAGGATAAGCGATGACATCAAGGCCGGACAATTCGCGGGTATGTATCTTTTATACGGTGAAGAGGCTTTTTTGCGAAATTACAATAAAAATTCATTAAAGCTTGCTTTGGTAAGTCCCGACGATAATCTTAACTATTCGTATTTCGAAGGAAGCGGGACGAATGTAAGTGAGGTTGTCGATCTTATAAACACAATGCCGTTTATGTCGGATAAGAGAGTGGTGCTTTGTGAAAATACCGGCTGGATGGCAAAAGAAGAAGGCGGCGGAGCCGATCTTTCGATGCTTACGGACGCACTTGAATCGATAAGCGAAGATGTTGTTTTCATCCTCTGTGAGGAAAAAGTCGATAAGAGGTCGAAATTGTTTAAGACCATATCGTCTCACGGGGTATGTGAAGAATTTGCAAGGCTTTCGGATGACAGACTGGCAAACTGGGTAAGAGGCTATGCGGCCAACGGGGGAAAGAACTTAACTCCCAATACGGCGATGTACTTTGTGACCGAGATCGGTAACGATATGCTGCTTTTAAGCCTGGAACTCGACAAGCTTATCGCATGGGCGCTTGATAAAAATGAGATCACAATCGAAGATGTGGATACGGTATGCACGCATCAGATCAACAACAAGATATTTGATATGATAACTTCAATATCAAATCATCGGCAAAAGGAAGCGCTTAAGCTTTACTATGACCTGTTAAACCTCAGGGAATCTCCTTTTCATATCCAGGCTCTCCTGGTAAGACAGTATAACAACATGCTCATAGTAAGAGACGGGATAAGCCGCGGAATGGGTGCGCAGGCCATAGCGGCAAAAACTGGGATGCGGGACTGGCTTGTGAGAAAACTTGCGGACAGCGTAAGAAGCATGAGCCTTTCGGAGATCCGCGACAATATCGAAGCCTGTGCAAAAGCGGAAGAAGCCATAAAGACCGGAAACATGACCGATACTTTGGCAATTGAATTATTGATAATTTTACTCTCCAACAGAAGAAAAGTACAATAAAGGGGACAACGGATATATTATCCTTTGATCATCGGATAAAGCTTTAGGCATTAAAACCCGGCATATACGCCTAAATACATGCCGTTTAAAAGGAGGACGAAGATGAAAAAGGAAATCATTCTGTACGTTGTTATTGCTATCCTTGCAATTTTATTGATAGGAGGCCTTTTCTCTGTAAAGGCGGAAGGAAAAAGATCTTATTTCAGCGAAAAAGACATACCCGCCGAGCAGGAGTATATAGGAAGAGTTAAAGAGGTCTTGAGCGAATACCACATCAATAATGCCGGCATTACGCTCAACAAGATCTCTGAGGACGGTACTTATACGGAATATACCGTTAAGATACATACGGGAATAAATAACTGTGAAGAGATGATAGAAAAACTCAATGGCTTAAGCCCCGAAGTTGAGGGCGCGACGGTGGATCTTATCATCTCGTAGGAGGATTATGAGAGATACACCCAAGGAATTTGAGATCTACAGACATTTTAAAGGCAACGATTATCAGATAGTTACGGTCGCACAGCATTCCGAGACCGGTGAAGAACTTGTCATATACAAAGCTCTTTACGGCGAAGGAAAAGTGTATGCCAGACCGCTTGCCGATTTTATGAGTGAAGTTGACAGGTCTAAATACCCCGATGTGCCCCAGACTTACCGTTTTGAAAAAGAAGATCTTGCCGCAGATCCGGGCGTTATGCAGTTTCTCGCCGCAGAGACCATGCATGACAGGGTTAAGATTTTGGAAGGTCTTGAAATGCGCATAGATGATTCCATGATCGATACAATGGCAATGTCACTTGATATAGAGGTCAATCCGGGCACTGTCAGAAAACGTTATGAGGACTTTCTGTCCGTTCTTAAGACTCACGAAAGGTATGAAACGGACAGACTCAGATAGGAGGATGTTATGCCGTACAGTCTTACAAACAGGCTCGTTATAGGTGTCTCTTCGAGAGCACTTTTCGATCTTACATATGAAAATGAGATATTTGAAAAAGAAGGACTCGATGCTTACTGCAAATATCAGGTGGAGCATGAAAACGACTGTTTAAAACCGGGCCCCGGTTTTAAGCTTATCAAAGCCCTGCTTGCCATTAACGAGCTTAAAGGCCAGGAAGGCAGAGTCGAAGTTATCATAATGTCCCGGAACAGTGCGGACACTTCTTTAAGGGTATTTCATTCGATCGAGCATTACGGGCTCAATATCACAAGAGCGGTTTTGGCCAGCGGCGGAAGCCTTGCGCCTTACTTAAACGCTTTTAAGACCGATCTGTTTCTTTCGGCTTATGAGGATGATGTACAGTCAGCCATCAACTCCGGCATCGCCGCAGGTATAATCTGTACGGATGTGGGCAATGACTACAATCCCGAGGAAGAACTTAAACAGATACACATAGCTTTTGACGGAGATGCCGTTTTATTTACGGATGAATCCGAAATGATATATCAAAAAGAGGGCCTTGAGGCTTTTGACGCTAATGAGCGTAAGAATGCGGATAAACCGTTGCCGCAGGGACCTTTTGCAAAGTTTTTAAAGACCATATCGGACCTTCAGAAGGAATTTCCGCCCTCGGAAGTACCGATCCGTACGGCTCTTGTGACAGCAAGATCCGCTCCCGCTCACGAGAGGGTCATAAGAACGCTGCGAGCATGGAATGTGCGTATCGACGAAGCTTTTTTCCTGGGCGGAATATCAAAAAGAGATGTGCTCGAAGCGTTTGGTGCACACATCTTTTTCGACGATCAGGCTATCCACACAAATCCTGCGTCGGAAGTGGTGCCCAGCGCCAGAGTGCCTTATAGGGAGAAGAAATAGATTAGGGAGAAGAAATAGATTAGGGAGAAGAAAGAATGAAGTTATTAAGCTTTGCGGTTCCGTGTTACAATTCGGCCGCATATATGGAAAATTGTGTTAATTCACTGCTTTTGGGCGGTGATGACGTTGAGATTATCGTCGTGGACGACGGCTCTAAAAAGGACAACACGGCAGAGATCGCAGACAGACTTGAAAGCGAGCATCCCGGCATCGTAAAGGCCGTTCATCAGGAGAACGGCGGTCACGGGGAAGCGGTCAATACGGGGCTTAAAAATGCGACGGGTCTGTATTTTAAAGTTGTCGATTCGGACGATAAAGTCGATCCCGATGCATATAAAAAGATACTTGAGACTCTCAAAAAATTTATCGATGAGCCCCTTGATATGCTCATATCAAATTATGTATACGATAAAGAGGGAGCGGCGCATAAGCATGTAATGCAGTACAGGAGCGTACTTCCCAAAGATAAGGTTTTTTCGTGGGATACGGCGGGTCACTTTAAAAAGGGACAGTACATCCTTATGCACAGCGTGATCTATAGGACGGAAATGCTTAAGGAAAGCGGGCTTAAGCTTCCGGCACACACCTTCTATGTGGACAGTATATACGTATTTAATCCGATGCCGAACGTAAAGCGCATGTATTATCTCGATGTTGATTTTTATCTTTACTATATCGGACGCGACGACCAGTCAGTGAATGAGAAAGTCATGATAGGCAGGATCGATCAGCAGATGAGAGTCAACAATATAATGTTTGATTATTTCTCGGCCAAAAAAGACGAGATTAAGGATCACAAGGCATTATATTCATATATGTACAATTATCTTGAGATAATAACTACCATTACTTCGGTCTTGCTGATATTAAGAGGAGATAAGGAAGCTCTTAAGATCAAAAAGGATTACTGGGATAATCTTAAGGACCGTGATGAAGCACTTTATTCAAAACTTCGCCACGGCTTTTTGGGTGTTGCGATGAACCTTCCCGGTTCATTCGGAAGAGGAATTTCCAAATTCGGTTACAGGGTATGTCAGAAGATATTCAAATTCAATTAAGCGTATATCTTTAAGGAGGTATAGCAATGCAGGTGATCGATCTTAACGGAAACTGGCGGTTTAAAGAATGCGGAAGCGAGGTATCGTATCCCGTTACCGTTCCGGGTTCCGTTCTTTCGGGTCTTATCGAAAATGATCTTATTCCCGATCCTTTTTACGGCACAAACGAATATACGGCAAAAGAACTTTTACGCAGGAATTACGAATTCTCGCGTTCTTTTACCGTGCCCGAAACCGAAGATAACTTTGAACTTGTGATGGAAGGCGTGGATACCGTTTCCACGGTATATATAAATGATGCGCCGGTCATTACCACCGAGAATATGCATCGCACATACAAGGTCAGTCTTAACGGCTTTATCAATCCCGGAGAGAATGAGATAAGATTCATATTCATCTCTCCGATCACATACATTGAAAGCCGTGTACCGACACCGGGTAAAGAGATCACGGTCGTACCCACAAGCGGGATGGCAGGCAATCAGTATATAAGGAAAGCCCACTCGATGTTCGGATGGGATTGGGGCCCGCAGCTTCCGGATATGGGGATCTGGAGAAATATATATATAAGACGGTTTAACGGTGTATGGCTTGAAGGTATTAAGGTCGGGCAAAAACTCGATCTTAAAAAGAACCGTGCAAGGCTCGATATCACGCCTGTTTTGTCGGATTTTGACGGGAAAGACCTTTCGTATAAGGATAGCGGATGCAAAGTTATGTTAACCGTAACCGACCCCGACGGAAATGTGATATGTGAAAATGCGGATGTTAAAAAGCCTGTAAAGATAGACGATATGAAGCTTTGGTGGGTAAGAGGCCTGGGCGGTCAGCCGCTTTATGAAGTGTCCGCAACACTTGTAAGACCCGGTGATGACACCTTTGAAGGCAATACCGTGACCGAGAAGATAGGACTAAGGACATTTACCGTATCAAGAAGCAAAGATGAATGGGGTGAAGAGTTTGCTTTTACGATAAACGGGATCAGGTTCTTTTCCATGGGTGCGGATTATATTCCCGAAGACTGTATTTATCCGCGCATCACAAAGGATGTTCAGAACAGGCTTTTGACCGCTTTTGAGGATGCAAACTACAATACGATAAGGATATGGGGAGGAGGTTATTATCCTTCCGATGATTTTTACGATCTCTGCGACGAGAAAGGCTTTATAGTCTGGCAGGATTTTATGTTTGCATGCAATATTTACGATCTTACCGACGACTTTAAGGAAAATATCATAGCCGAGATAAGAGATAATGTAAGGAGACTTAAAAATCATGCATCATTGGGTCTTTGGTGCGGCAACAACGAGATCGAGACGGCGTTTGTGAACTGGGGAAGCTTTGTATCGCACAGTAAGGCGCTTAAGCAGGATTATCTTACGATATTTGAAAAGCTCATACCTTCGATAGTTGAAGCCGAAGATCCTCAGAGATTTTACTGGCCGAGTTCGCCTTCAAGTTTCGGCGGGTTCAAAGATCCCGACAGCGACAATTACGGCGACAGACATTACTGGGATGTATGGCACGGCATGAAGCCTTTTACGGACTATGAGAATCATTTCTTCAGATTCTGTTCGGAGTTTGGCTTCCAGTCATTTCCGGAGATCGCTTCGGTAAAAAGATTTGCATCCGAAGGGGACTTAAATATTTTCTCCGAGGTAATGGAATCACATCAGAAAAACGGAAGCGCAAATGCAAAGATACTTCAGTATATTTCGGAGAACTTCCTTTATCCGAAAGATTTTGAAAGCCTTATATATGTAAGCCAGCTTTTACAGGGCATGGCGATAGAGTACGGTGTCGATCATTTAAGAAGGAACCGCGGCCGCTGCATGGGAGCGTTATACTGGCAGGCCAACGATAACTGGCCCGTTGCAAGCTGGGCAGGCATCGATTATTACGGACGATATAAGGCGATTCACTATATGGCAAAGCATTTCTTTAAACAGGTTTCGGGAAGCGTAAAGCGTGACGGTTATATTTTTACGCCTTATGTTTCAAATGAAAGCCTTAATGCGGATGATGCCGTCGTGCGCATATATGTAAAGGATACGTCAAACAATATCCTTAAATCGGCAGAGATATCCCTTCATACGGATCCGATGTCGGTTTCTTCGGGGGATTCGTTTGATATTTCTGAGATCGTTGCGGGCAAAGAACGAAACACCTATGTTGAGACGGTATTTACTCACAAAGACTTAAGCGTATCGACAAGAGTTGAACCTGTTACTTTATATAAGTACATGAAACTTGAAAAGCCCGATGTGGTATTGACCGGCCCCGAGATCGCCGGTGACACCGTAACGGTCACTCTTTCTTCAAACGTTTTCTGTCCTTTTACCGCACTTGTATGTGATGAGGCAAATATTGTCTGGGAAGACAATTATTTCTTCTTAACGGATCGGGATGTGAAGACCGTAAGAGGAAAGATCATTGACAAAAATGCTGATACCTTGTATATCCGTGTTATGACGCTTTACGATTCTTATGAAAGTTAAGGGTAGATCATGATCTCATTTAATTCGGAAAAACAGATATTTAAACTCGATACTCCGAACACAAGCTATGTCTTCGGAGTCGAAGATAAGGGCAAATATCTTATTCATTACTATTACGGCAAAAGAATAAGCGGGGATGATGTGCGTTACCTGGCCGTACCCGATGAAGGGGCTCTTCCGTCGGCCAACAAAAGAGACAAGCTTTCGTTTTTGGACTGCGCACCGTACGAGTATCCCACAAAGGGAGTGGGAGATTTCAGGACTCCCGCGCTGTCGGTCAAAAATGAAAAAGGAAACGAGGCAACAGAGTTATTTTACGATTCTCATAAGATAATAAAAGGCAAGACCGTGACCGGAAAACTTCCAGGAACCTTCGGAGAGACCGCCGATGTTTTGGAAGTTACGCTTAAAGATCCCGTGCTTAATCTTTCGGTCATATTAAGATACGGAGTTTTTAATGATGTTGACGCCATAACCAGAAGCGTGATCGTTAAAAACGAAGGAGATAAGCCTTTAACTCTTACAAGAGTGCTTTCGTTAAGTCTCGATACCGATGATAAAGATTACGAGCTTATAACGCTTTACGGTTCCTGGGCCAGAGAGCGTACGATCGACAGAAAACCTTTAAGACACGGTCATCAGGGAGTGTCATCGATGCGCGGCATCACAAGCCACCAGGAGCATCCGTTCATGGCGCTTGTTACTCCCGATGCGACCCAGAAGACAGGCGAAGTATACGGCTTTAATTTTGTGTATTCGGGTAATTTCGATGCGTCCGTTTATCTTAACCAGTTTAACTTTTCAAGAGTTACTTTGGGTATCAATCCCGAAGGATTTGAATGGAAACTTGAACCGGGCGCAGAGTTTGAAAGCCCCGAAGGAGTTATGGTATTTTCGGATGAAGGCCTCGGCAGGATGACGCGTACTTTCCACGATCTTTACAGGAATCATCTTATAAGGAGTCCTTATAAAAACAGAAAGCGTCCCATACTTATCAATAACTGGGAAGCAACTTATTTTGATTTCAATACCGAGAAACTTTTGGCGATAGCAAAGCAGGCTTCAGAGTCCGGTATAGAGATGCTTGTTATGGATGACGGATGGTTTGGCAACCGTTTTGACGATAACAGAGCTTTGGGAGACTGGAAGGTTAACGAAGAAAAACTTCCGGGCGGGCTTAAATATCTTGTTGATGAAGTTAACAAGCTTGGCCTTAAATTCGGTATCTGGATGGAACCCGAAATGGTGAGCCCGGATTCGGATCTTTACCGTGCACACCCTGACTGGGCCATACAGATCGAAGGAAGAGAAGCGGGACTTGCGCGCAATCAGTATGTACTCGATCTGACAAGGAGCGAGGTTCTTGAGCACACATGGCAATCCATTAAGGCTGTCATGGACAGTGCAAATATAGAATATGTAAAATGGGACATGAACAGGCCTCTTGCCGATATAGGCAGTAAGGCTCTTGATAAAGAACACTTGGGAGAGTTCTATCATCGTTATGTGCTGGCGGTTTATGAACTTCAGAACAGACTGGTGACACAATATCCCGCTCTTTTGCTTGAAAACTGTTCATCCGGCGGAGCACGCTTCGATCCCGGAATGTTATATTACAGTCCCCAGATATGGTGCTCGGACGATACGGATGCCGTTGAAAGACTGTCCATTCAGGAAGGTACAGCCATTGTGTATCCTCTTTCTTCAATGGGAGCGCATGTATCCGATTGTCCCAATCATGTACTCGGAAGGACCGTTTCTTTTGAAACACGCGGTCACATAGCCCTGGCCGGAACCTTCGGCTATGAGCTTGATATCACAAAGATTCCCGAAGAAGACAAAAACATGATACCAAAGCAGGTCGAAATGTATCATAAGTATAACGACCTTGTAAGAGAAGGAGATTACTTTAGACTTGCATCGGTAAGGGAAAACGGCATATACGATTCATGGATGGTCGTAAAAAAAGACAAAAAAGAATGCCTCGTAACTTTTGTGGGAGTAATAAACAGACCCAATTACAAACCGTTTAAGATAAGACTTGAAGGCCTTTTACCCGATAAGCTTTATAAAGACGAGGATACCGGCAGGGAATATTACGGCGATATACTTATGAATGCGGGCATCACGATAAACAGATTCCACGGTGATGCACGGTCGACTCTTATCCATTTAAAATGTGAGTAGAAACGGAAATTGAGATTTTGTAACTTAACAAGATACTTAATGGTTGTTAATTTACAAAACACTTGCCCGGGTTTTTTGTGGCATTTGCACAAACTTAACAAAATCACTTGAAAAGGACGTCATTGTATAGTATGTTTACAGCGCAAGGGACGTTCTTTTTTTGTGCGCGTCCGAAGAAAAACAATCGAAAATAGTAGTTTTGTTAAGTTACAAAATGCAAGAAAGGATATCGATCATGAGTAATGTAAAGATGTTAAACTGTCCGCCGGTTCCCAACGTACCCTGGCAGGAAAAGCCCGAAGGCTTTAAAGGAGCGCCTGTCTGGAGATATACCGAGAACCCTATCGTTGGCAGAAATCCCGTTGAAGGAGTCGCAAGAATATTCAACAGTGCGGTAATGCCTTTTGAAGACGGTTTTATAGGAGTGTTCAGAGGAGAGCAGACAAACGGAAGACCTTATGTATATCTTGGCAGGAGTAAGGATGCGATCCATTGGGATTTTGATAAGGAGAAGGTTCCTTTCGTAAATGAAAAGGGTGAGCCTTTTATGCCGCTTTACGCATATGATCCGAGACTTGTTAAGGTTGAGGATACATACTATATAATCTGGTGCGGAGATTTCTACGGTGCATCCATAGGTGTTGCCACCACAAAGGATTTCAAGACATTTACCCGTATCGAGAATCCTTTTATCCCTTTTAACAGAAATGCGGTTCTTTTCCCGAGAAAGATCCACGGTAACTATATGATGATGTCCCGTCCTTCGGACTCGGGCCACACACCTTTCGGTGACATATTTATAAGTGAATCGCCCGACATGATATATTGGGGCAGGCATCGTCACGTAATGTCGCCCAACGACAAATGGTGGCAGTCGGTCAAAGTCGGCGGAGGAGCCGCTCCCATTGAGACTACCGAAGGCTGGTTATTGTTCTACCACGGCGTAAGCGGAACATGTAACGGTTTTGTATATTCGATCGGCGGAGCAATCCTTGATATCGATAATCCTTCGATCGTTAAGTACCGCTGTGAAAACTTCCTGCTCACTCCCGAAGAATGGTATGAAGAGAGAGGTTTTGTGCCCAATGTATGTTTCCCCTGCGCTACGATACACGATCCTGAAAGCGGAAAGATAGCTTTATATTACGGTTGTGCGGACAGTTATGTGGGTCTTGCATTTACGGAGATAGATTCGGTGGTTGATTATATAAAGACTAACAGCTGCGTTAACGATAACGATACTGAGATAGGGATAAGATAACTTATTATGTATGGGATCGATTTTGAAAAGGGTGTAAAAAATATCGGTGATACCACACGGTTAAAGAATACATTTGTAAAAGCTTTAAACGGTGAAGATATCACAATAGGCTTTATCGGAGGCTCGATCACGCAAGGATCATTGGCTTCCACCGAAAAGACATGCTATGCGTACCTTGTATACAGCTGGTTTAAAAGAACTTTCCCGAAGATCCGTGTCAACTATGTGAATGCCGGCATAGGCGGAACGGGGTCGGATCTTGGAGCATCAAGGGTGGATGACGATCTTTTAAGGTTTAAACCCGATGTCACGATCGTTGAGTTTTCGGTAAATGACAGGGAAGACGAACATTTCTTTGAAAGTTACGAGGGACTTGTGCGTCATATATTAAACGACTCGTCGGACACAGGGCTCATACTTGTCTTCAACGTTCGATACGACACCATGGAAAGTGCCGAAGATATCCATCTTAAGATCGGGAGACATTATGATATTCCGTGCCTTAGCATGAGATCGTCGGTATATCAAAAGGTAGCGGACGGTACGATCAAAAACCGCGATATAACCCCGGACGATCTGCATCCCAATGATGAAGGCCATAAACTGCTTGCAGAGCTCATATTAAGATATCTTAACATGGTCTATGAGTCTTCAAGGGATATAAAATATTATCTTCCGTTACTAAGGGAGATAAAAGGACCGCTTTCAAAGAACACTTATGAGCACAGTAAAAGGTACAATAACTTAAATTCCGAGCCTGAAAGTAAGGGATTTGAAGCGGATGATACCGTACAGGAGCATATAACCCAAATGTTCAGGCACGGATACACCGCATGGCATATAAACGATGAGATTACATTTACCGTAAATGCCTCATCTTTGCAAGTCATGTACAGAAAATCGGTCAATAAGCCCACTCCGATAGCCGAAGTCATTATAGACGGCGACGAAAGTTCAAAAGTAGTTTTGGACGGCAATTTTACGGAGGACTGGGGAGATTGCCTGTATACAGAAATAATTAAGGAACATTTAGAAAAGAAAGAACATACGGTACGTATAATAATTACAAAAGATCATCCGGGCGAAGATGTCGTTCCGTTTTATCTTGTAGGTGTTATAGGTGCGTACTGATCTAGAGGATTTTTAAGATAATGGATAAAGAGTTACTGTTTTTTAAACCCGTCTTTAAGACGCTTGTCTGGGGCGGACATAAAATGAGGGATGAGTTCGGATATGATATTCCCTCAGAGAATACCGGCGAATGCTGGGCCATATCGGCCCATCAGAACGGCGATGTCGTATGCGTAAGCAACGGTTACAAGGGAATGACATTATCCAAGCTTTGGGATACAAAAAGAGAACTGTTCGGAAATTTTAGATCGGACAGGTTTCCGCTTCTTACAAAGATAATCGATGCGGCGGATGACTTAAGCATCCAGGTGCACCCTGACGACGAATACGCAAAAGTACATGAAAACGGTTCATACGGCAAAGAAGAATGCTGGTATGTACTTGACTGCGATGAGGATTCAAGCGTTATCATCGGACATAATGCAAACAGCAAAGAAGAGTTTGACAAAATGATCGATGAAGGACGGTTTAAAGATCTTATCCGGGAGGTTCCCGTACATAAGGGAGATTTCATAAGGATAGCGCCCGGTACGCTCCACGCGATAAAAGGCGGGGTCATGGTCCTTGAGACCCAGCAGAACAGCGATATCACATACAGGCTGTATGATTATGACCGGCTTTCTGACGGTAAGTTAAGGGAACTACACATTGATAAGGCCAAAGACGTGGTTGTGATCCCGACACCTGAAAATGCGATATATGCGACATCTTCCGACAGACCCGTGGAGACTTTGATCGAATGTAAATATTTCAGTGTTTATAAGCTTAATGTCAAAGGAACCGTTAACCTGGACAATGAAGTACCGTTTCGTCTTGTTTCGGTCATTGAAGGCGAAGGAAAGATAAACGGGAACGACATAAAAAAGGGAATGCATTTTATCGTTCCCGCGGGATTCGGATCACTTTCTTTTACCGGAAATATGAAGTTGATCACTTCGGTTCCGGCAAGTTTATAAGGAGAATATATGAGTAAAGACGTCACAATGCGTGACATTGCAAAACAACTGAATATAAGCGCGGTTTCGGTATCCAAAGCAATAAGCGGAAGAGAAGGCGTAAGTGATGATGTAAGGGCAAAGATCATAGCCAAGGCCAATGAAATGGGCTATAAATATACATCACCCAAGCTTAACATGGAGAAACATTATAATTTCGGCGTTCTTGTGTCCCAGGCATATATATCGGACAGCGCATTTTATTCAAAGCTTTTTCAGAATCTGGCCATTGAATTCGGCAAAAAGCAACATTCCTGTACTTTGGAGATCGTAAGCCACAAGGATGAAAAAGACGGAAATCTTCCGGGCAATGTTATCGGCAAAAGAATGGACGGCGTGATCGTAATGGGGCCTTTATCGGCGCCGTGCATGGAGAGGATATTGAGGATCGATATGCCTATTCTTTTACTGGACAATTATACGCCGGAGGCCAATATGGACTGTATAGTGAGCGACAGCGTATACGGTTCTCACATGCTTACGGATTACCTTATCATGAAGGGTCATAAGAAGATCGCCTTTGTGGGAACGGTCAATGCCACAAATTCGATCATGGACAGATATCTCGGATACATAAAGAGCCTCATGCAGAATAACATTCCGGTAAGGGATGAATACATAATACCGGACCGCAATGAGGAAGGCGTGATAATCGATGCAAAACTTCCGAAGGACATGCCGGATGCATTTGTATGTAACTGCGATGAGACGGCTTACCATCTTGTCAATCAGCTTTCTTCGATGGGTGTAAAGGTTCCCGAGAAGGTGTCCGTTGTGGGCTTTGACGACTATATATATGCGACGGTCTGTACGCCGCAGCTCACCACTTTCAGGGTTGATATGGAAAGTATGAGCAGGACTGCGGTCGATACCATGATAGATAAACTCAATAACCGCTTTCATATTCCCGGAAGACATGTAGTAAGCGGCGATATAGTGATAAGAGATTCCGTTAAGGATCTTCGATAACATAAGGAGGCAATATGATCCATCCTAAGTATTATGAAGAAAAGGCAAAGGTAGACGCCTTAACATTAAGAGTGAACGAAAAAAGCAATTTTTATAACGGGATATTCGACCGCTATAAGTATCCGGTGCTCACACGTGAAATGATACCCGTTCATTGGAAGTACGATATCGATGCCGACACAAATCCGTATTTTATGGAAAGACTCGGTGTAAACGCCGTGATGAATTCGGGCGCGATCGAGCTTAACGGGAAGTTTTATCTTGTTGCAAGGATAGAAGGAAATGACAGAAAATCCTTTTTCGGCGTAGCCGAATCTGACACCGGCATAGACGGCTTTAAGTTTTGGGATAAGCCCATACTTCTTCCGGATACTTGTCCCGAAGAGACAAATGTTTATGATATGCGGCTTACCAAGCATGAGGACGGGTGGATCTACGGTGTATTCTGTTCCGAGAGCAAAGATACTTCGGTAAACGACTTAAGTGCGGCGGTTGCGGCAGCAGGCATTGTGCGCACAAAGGACTTAAAGACATGGGAGAGACTCGACAATTTAAAGACACTTAATTCTCCTCAGCAGAGAAATGTTGTTTTGCATCCGGAATTTGTAAACGGTAAGTATGCTTTTTATACCCGTCCGATGGACGATTTTATCGATACAGGCTCCGGCGGCGGGATAGGTTTCGGACTCTGTGATGATATCGAACATGCCGTGATCGATGAAGAGATCATCACAAGCCAAAGAAAATACCATACGATAACCGAAGTAAAGAACGGAGCCGGCGCGGTTCCGATCAAGACAGACAGAGGCTGGATACATGTTGCTCACGGTGTCAGAAATACCGCTGCGGGCTTAAGATATGTGCTCTATGTATTTGCGACGGCTCTCGACGATCCCTCAAAAGTGATAGCCGAGCCTTCAGGATTTTTCCTGGCTCCCCTGGGTGAAGAGAGAGTAGGAGATGTATCGAACGTTGTATTTACAAACGGTCTTATCGCAAGAGAAAACGGTGACGTATTTATATATTATGCATCGAGCGATACAAGGATGCATGTTGCCACCACCACGGTAGAGAAGCTTGTCGATTACTGCTTCAACACACCGAAGGATCCGTTAAGAAGCGTTGATTGCGTTAAGCAAAGGATCGAGCTTATAGATAAGAATTTAGAGCTTTTAAATTATTAACGAAAAAATAGCAAAATTTTTCTGTTTCGTTTTCCTTTTTCGCCGATATATATATTGCACGGGGAAAAGAAAAGAAATTTCACGGAGGAAAACGGAATGAGAAAAATTATGAAGAAGGAAAGATTATTTACAAGAACTATAGCAGCCGCACTTGGACTTATGGTTGTTTTTTCACAGACCATAGCTTCATATGCGGATGAATTTGATACAGCTACGGGCCTTTACGAAGAAGGTCTCGGATATCTTGAAAGCGCAGATGAAGAGATCGCACTTTCTGTTTTTGACGAGGAAGCCGGAGCAGAAGCTGCAAATACCGTAGCAGAGCTTGATTCTTTTGATACAGCATCCGGTGAATTTGAAACCGCAAAAGATGCTGCGATCGACAATGCAGACATTGCCAACAGCACAGGATCAGAAGATGAAGCATACGCAGCAAAAGCAAGCGCAGAAGAAAACCTTGGCACTGCTGAAGAGAAGCTTGCTGATTCTCTCGATGCTTTGAACGATGCAAGAGAAGCTTATAACGAAGCCGATACTTTACAGAAAGAAGCGGAAGAAGCATATGCGGCAGCTGAAGAAGCTTTGACAAATGCCACAACAGATACCGCAGAAGCAAGAAAAGCTCTGGAAGCAGCACAGGCACAGATCGCAGTTCAGGAAGAGAAGAAAAACGAACTTGAAGCTATACAGAATCAGTACTATGGCACAATGCTCGCTTACTTTACTACCATCAACAACGGTAAGAGCGCAGTTTACAAAGCGGACGGATCTCTTGATCTTGAAGCAAGTATCGCAAACCTTACCGAAGCACAGATCAACGCTTATGCAGAAGGCAGCAACGATAATTATTTTAAGCTTGCACGTAACTTATCCGAGCAGCTTATAAGATATATGATCCTTAACGATGAGAACGTAGATCCCGCAACTGCAGATTTTAAGTACGGCGAAGTAGGAAATACCTCCAAGACCGCACAGGAAGCAGTTATCTTCACAAATCATCAGGGACGTGATCAGATAGCTTACACAAACAAGACCAACATCAATAACGAGCCTGTTGCAGCAGGTGCTACCTCCACCCAGAAATGGGATAACGTTTCCGGAAACAGCGGACGTGAAAATCACGTAACCGTTACATACACCGATAAAGACGGTGTTGAACATACCGAATATTATAACTACATAAGAAAGTGCTCCAATTACGGAGATGCACTCGATCTTGCAAACGGAACCCTGTTCATGGCCAGAATTGAAAAGAATGAGGATGATGTTTGGGAAGCCGTAAGGGTCACAGGCAATGAAAACAACTACGACGATTATGTAAAGCTTCAGGCAGCAGTAGACGCACTGAATCAGATCGAAGATTACAATAAGGCAAAAGAAGATGTTGAAGCAGCTCTTAAGAGAGTTGAAGCTTTGGAAGCAAGGATCGAAGCTATAAGCGCATCAAAAGAGGCCGGCAAGGCCCGTCTTGAATCCTTAAGAAGCCAGCTTGACAGCGCAAAAGAAACATTGGAAGCAGCAGAGAGCAACAAGGAAAGCCTTGAAGCAGCTTACGAAGAAGCTAAGGCAGCAGTTGAAAGCATCGACCTTTCCAGATTCAATGTACCCGCTGCAGTAGTTACACCTGAAGAAGATACAACATCCGACGGAGAAGTTATCATTCCCGAAGAAGCAACTCCTTTGGCTCCCGCAGTTGAAGCTCCCGCAGCCGTACAGCCTGCAGCTGTTGCAACAGCAACACCCGTAGTCAGCACAGAAGCAGAAGCTGAAGCAGAAGCAGAAGATGTTATCGCTGATGCGGAAGTTCCTATGAGCGACACCCCCGCAGAAGCTGTTGAAGAAGAAAACGAAGAAGTTTTTGCTCCTATCGTGGAAACAGTAACCTCTTTTGGAGAGACAAACATCGATGCAGACCTTGTACCGCTTGCAGATCTTTCTTTAAAGGAAGGCGCAAAGAGAGTTTGGTGGCTCTGGCTCGTTATCCTTGCAGCAGCGATCGCAGCTTACATTGTATATAAGAAGAACAGCAAAGAAGAAGAAATCTAAATATCTCATTCCCCCCCGATACACAATAAAAAAAGGTGCGGACTCGTAAAGAGTTCGCACCTTTTGTTTTTATGGTTAAATTAAAGGATACTTCTTTGTAAGCTCAAGGATCCTTGCTTTTGTCTCGGGAACCTTTTCCTCACCGCCCTTAATGATGTTGGCGATGCAGTCGGCGATGACATCCATATCATCGGTGTTCATGCCGCGGCTTGTAACTGCGGGAGTACCTAAACGGATACCGCTTGTAACGAAAGGCTTCTGAGGATCGTTGGGGATCGTGTTCTTGTTGGCGGTAATGTGTGCTGCATCAAGAAGTTTTTCAACAGACTTTCCTGTAAGGTTAAAGTTTGTAAGATCCACAAGCATTAAGTGGTTGTCGGTACCGCCGGATACGATCTTAACGCCTCTTGACATAAGACCCTTTGAAAGAGCCTGAGCGTTATTGATGATATTCTGCTGATAAACCTTAAACTCGGGTGAAAGAGCTTCTTTAAAGCAAACTGCCTTACCTGCGATAACATGCATCAAAGGACCGCCCTGAATACCGGGGAAGATAGCCTTATTGAAGTTGTATTTTTCGTTTACATCGTTGTTGCAGAGGATAAGACCGCCGCGGGGACCTCTTAAGGTCTTATGTGTTGTGGTGGTGACAACGTCTGCGATCCCGATGGGGCTTTCATGTAATCCTGCGGCCACAAGACCGGCTATATGAGCCATATCTACCATGAGAACGGCACCGCAGTCATCTGCGGCTTTTCTGAATTTCTTAAAATCGATCGCTCTTGCATAAGCGGAAGCACCTGCGATGATCATCTTGGGCTTGTGCTGCATTGCAAGTTCATACATTTTATCGTAATCGATGAAACCGTCGTCATTGACACCGTAAGGAACGATGTTAAAGTACTTGCCGGAAATGTTGACCGGGCTTCCGTGTGTTAAGTGTCCGCCGTGATCAAGGTTCATACCCATAATGGTATCGCCGGGGTTACAGACAGCAAACTGTACTGCGAGGTTAGCCTGAGCACCCGAGTGGGGCTGAACGTTTGCATATTCGCAGCCGAAGAGTTCTTTGGCACGCTCTATTGCAAGAGTCTCGACTACGTCGACACATTCGCATCCGCCATAATATCTTTTTCCCGGATAACCTTCGGCATATTTGTTGGTGAGGGGTGAACCCATAGCGGCCATAACAGCCTTGCTTACCCAGTTTTCGGAAGCAATGAGTTCGATGTGATCGTTCTGTCTTACCTGTTCGTCCACGATTGCCTGAGCAATTTCGGGGTCGACATTCTTGATTTCATCAAATGAATACATTACCAGTCTCCTTTAATTGTTTAATGCGTTAAAACATACTTCCCAAATTATAGCATATAGTTGGCTTAATGCAATAAATATTTTGTGAACTAAATATTATATTTCGACCGTTCGTAATGAAATATGCCTCGGAAATTAATAAAAAAATAATCTATTCTGTTGCTTTTTACAGTTTACTTATTTTGCAGATATGCTAAAATGCAGGTGAAAATCAGTATAAGATTGCGGGGGCGCATTCATGGCAAAATACTACTTTGTGGTTAATCCGATGTCGGGTTCGGGCCAGGGGGCCGAGGTCTACAAAAAGGCCGAGGCATATCTTAAGGGCCATAATGTTCAATATGAAACGGTCTTTTCGGAAAGGGCGGGTCATGTTGCCGAACTTGTAAGCAAGATTACTTCAGAGCATAAGAATGAGATCATCAATCTTATCATCCTGGGCGGAGACGGGACGCTGGATGAGGCACTTCAGGGTGTTTACGATTTTTCCCGTGTCAATATAGGCTATATTCCCACAGGTTCGGGAAACGATTTTGCAAGAGCACTGGTTTTCTCGCCGGATCCCACGGTTACGCTTAAGAGGATCCTTTCGGTAACGGAGCCGAAGATATTCGATCTCGGCAAGCTTGAGTATTTGAATACCACGTCCGACAGGACAAAGCTTGGCAAAGGCGAGATAAAGCCGGAACGATTTTTTGATGTAAGCTGCGGCATAGGATTTGAAGCCGCGATATGTGAAAGAGCCCTTGAGTCAAAATCAAAAGTTTTTTTAAATAAGATAAAACTCGGAAAGCTTATCTATGTGCTCATAAGCCTCAAACTCATTTTTGGCGGGCAAAGACCTTCGGTTAAGCTTAAACTCGATGACGGACGGGAGATATCGCTTAAAAAACTCCGTTTTGTCGTAGGCATGAACACTTGCTACGAAGGCGGCGGTTATAAGTTCTGCCCCGATGCCGTTCCGGATGACGGATATCTTGATGTCTGTACCGTAAGCGATATATCATCGCTTGGTGCATTGACGGTCATTCCGAAAGCTTCAAAGGGTACACATGTGAACAATAAGCATGTAAAGACTTACCGCGTTAAGAGCTATGAAGTAATATCCGATGAACCTTTATGGGTGCATACGGACGGAGAAGTATATACGAAATCTTCGCATATAAGGGTATCTGTTATGCCCGGCATACTGAGATTTCTTATGTAACAGACAGTTATACGGTTTTACCCGGTGGGTCCGGTATTATTGAAGGAGATGTTTTTTTGAAAGAATTTTTTAAGAAGTATGCACATGCATTGCCGGTAATAATCTATATGGCAATCTACCTTATCTGGTTCTTTTTGCTTGAGAATCACGTTACCACATATAAGATCATACATACCTCTGTTGACGACAAAATCCCGTTCATCGAGTTTTTTGTCATTCCTTATTATATGTGGTTTGTGTATGTGGTCGCATGTGTTGCCATCGCATTCTTTACCGACAAGGAAGAATATTTCAGATCGCTCGTATTTTTAATGACAGGTATGACAGTATTTCTGATCATATCGACGATCTGGCCCAACGGTCACAACTTAAGACCTTTGATAATGCCCAGAGACAACTTATGTTCCAGAATGGTCACAAGGCTTTATTCGACGGATACGCCCACAAACCTTTGGCCGAGCATTCATGTATATAACTCGCTCGGAGCGCATCTGTGCATTACACATTGCAAATTTTCGAGAGACAAGAAGATCATTACAGTTCCTTCTCTTATAATATGCGTGTCGATCATCCTTTCCACGATGTTTATAAAGCAGCACTCGCTTTTCGATGTGTTTACCGCATTTTTGATGGCACTGTTGATGACGATAGTCGTATACAGAAAAGAGATACGAATGCGTATCGAAAGAGCCGGAGAAAGAAACCGCTCGGGTCAGAGATTTGTATTTAAATAACGATAAAAGGAGAACGTCCGAGGATGTTCTCCTTTTTTGTTGTTAATTTATAGTTTTTTAATTTGTGCTTAAATTAGGACTGTGTATATAATTTAGCAAGAAAAGTTTTTGACGGTTTTTTGTTTATATATATGAGGGTCTTTTATGTTATCAAAGTTAAGTGTTAAGAAGCCTTACACCGTTCTGGTCGGTGTGATACTTATAATTGTCCTGGGAGTTGTTTCTTTTACCAAGATGTCCGCGGATCTGCTTCCCGATATCAACTTGCCGTATGTTGTCGTAATGACCACATATCCCGGAGCGAGTCCCGAGACGGTTGAGACGGTAGTTACGTCTCCCATAGAATCTTCAATGGCTACGATAGCCAATATCGAAGGGATCACGTCACAGTCCGCCGAAAATTATTCGGTCGTGATATTGGAGTTTGCGCAGGGCGCGAACATGGATTCCGTTTCTCTTGATATGAGAGAAAGTCTGGATCTTCTCGAAGGCTATTGGCCCGATGAAGTGGGCACGCCTATCATAATGAAGTTAAATCCCAATATGCTGCCCACAATGATCACCGCAGTCGGTATGGAAGATATGTCTCAGGCCGAAGTCAGCGATTTTGTGGAAGAAAAGATAGTGCCGGAGATCGAGAGTATCGAAGGCGTGGCTTCCGTCAACACGACAGGTATCGTGGACGAAAGCTTAAATGTCGTAATATCAAAAGAAAAAGTTTTAAAGGTCAACGAACGTGTAAGCGCTTTAGTGGATGAAAAGTTTGAAGAAGCTTATCAGAAGCTCAATGATTCCGAGGCGGACATTGCAGAAGGCGAAGAAAAACTTGCCGATGCGGAAAAAGAACTCGACAAGGGTGAGAGAGAGCTTAGGAATGCCGAGGCACAGGTTGCAAACGGCAGAGAGGAGTTAAATCAAAAGAAAGCCGAGACTTCGGAAGAACTTGCTGCCACAAAGCTTAAGCTCCTTACCGCAAAGTCTGATCTTGAGGCCGCAAAGACAAATATTAATACGAATCTTACGATGCTTGATACGCTCGTTAACTCGAAGGCGGATGTCGCATCCAAGAAAACGGAACTGAATACACAGAAAGCGCAGCTTCAGGCAACGCTCGATCAGATGGATACTCTTGAGACCACGCTTCTGCCCACGATAAAAGGTGCCATAAGCGGCACGATCACAGGATACGGTAACGGAGTGATTACGGAGACTGAAGCCGATGCTGCATTGGCAGGCATCAAGACACAGCTTGATGCGACTCCGCTTGGTGCATTGGTAAGCGGTATGGATTTCAGTGTAGGCAATACGGAACTTCTATCTCAGTTTGATGCTGCTGTTTCTTCCGCAAAGACTCAGCTTACAGACGGTATTGACCAGATAGACGCGGGTATTCGCCAGATAAATGATGGCATAAAGCAGATAGATGATAATATCTCCGATTTCACCATGGGTCTTTCGGTCGATCAGTACCGTGCGGCTCAGGCGTCTGCTCTTAACGAGATAAATACAACGCTTGCGACCGTTGATAACGGGATCCTGCAGCTGTATAACGGTGAGACCGAGGCGGTCATCGCGTTTGCGAACGGCCTTTCAAAACTTGATTTAACCGAATATCAGCTTGCCTCATCAAAGGCGCAGCTCACTACCGGAAGGCAGACGCTTGAAGATTCCAAGGCTCAGCTTGAAGATGCAAAAGAACAGATAAAGGATGCAAGGGAACAGCTTGAAGACACAAAGGCCGATGCCAAAGAACAGGCTGACATGACGGGCATTCTTACAATAGACACCGTCACCGGAATATTGACCGCACAGAACTTTTCAATGCCCGCGGGCTATGTGGAAGAGGGCGGCGATTCCTATCTTGTAAGAGTAGGCGATAAACCTGCCACCAGGGAAGAACTTGAGAACATGGTCCTCATGAAGCTTCCGATGACCGACGATGAGGTCATAGTTCTTTCGGATGTTGCCGACGTTTTTTTGACCAGCAATGCAGATGAGACCTATACAAACGTTAACGGAAAGCCCGGTGTCGTTCTTTCCATCCAGAAGCAGACCGGTTATTCAACCGGCGAAGTTTCCGATAAGATACTTTTACGATTCGACGAGTTAAAAGAACGCTACGGTTCGGCTTCGATCATTACCCTGATGGACCAGGGCGTTTACATCGACCTTGTCATGAACACGATATTCCAGAACGTTTTAATCGGAGGCGCACTTGCAATACTTGTACTTATATTCTTCTTAAGGGATATAAGGCCTACGCTTGTTATTGCGATCTCGATCCCGATAAGCCTTATAGCTGCTGTCGTATGTATGTACTTCAGCGGAGTTACACTCAACATCATCTCACTTTCGGGTCTTGCCCTTGGTGTAGGTATGCTGGTCGATAACTCGATAGTCGTTATAGAGAATATATACAGGCTCAGAAATAACGGTGTTCCGGTCAAGGAGGCCGCGATCCAAGGAGCAAGAGAAGTTGCGGGTGCGATCTTTGCATCGACCCTTACCACGGTATGTGTATTTTTACCCATAGTATTTACCGAGGGCCTTACAAGGCAGCTGTTTGTGGATATGGGTCTTACGATAGCTTTCTCGCTCATGGCGAGTCTTGCCGTAGCGCTTACGGTTGTTCCCGCATGTGCGGCAGGTATGCTTAAAAAGATCAAGCCAAAGGCAAAAGAAGGAAGAGGAGTATTCTATAAAGGCTATGAAAAGTTCTTAAGATTCTGCCTTAAGATAAAGCCCCTTGTTCTTTTGCTCGTATTGGGTCTTTTGGGACTTTCCGCATACGGCGCTTATACAAACGGTATGGCATATTTCCCTGCAATGGAGTCTCCTCAGATATCTGTTTCTCTGGGAATAGCGGAAGGTTCGGATCTTGTTGATATAAAGGAAGAGACCGATCTTATGGTCGAAAGGATCGCCGAGATACCAGATGTTGTGGATATAGGTGCAATGTCATCGGGCTCTGCGTTAAGTATCTTTGGTGCTTCATCTTCCGATGAGATAGTCACAAGTTCGGAAATATACATAACCACCAAAGAAGACAGGGAATTGTCTTCCGGGCAGCTTTCGGAAAAGATAAAAGAACTCGCTTCCGACATTGACGGCATAACCGTTTCGGTCGAGACTTCGATGATGGATATGTCGGCACTCGGCGGTGAAGGAATAAGCTTAAGGATCAAAGGCCGTGATGTTGACACTCTTTACGCTTTGGCCGAAGAAGCGACAGCGATCCTTGAGAATACCGAAGGTGTGGAAAAAGTTTCAAGTGATATAACGGATGCAAGCCCTGAGCTTCGTGTCCATATAGATAAAGAAAAAGCCGCAAATAAGGGCCTTACGGTTGCGACCGTATTTATGCAGATATCCGATAAACTTAAGGATCCTTCCGTAGCTACGACGCTTACTACGGCCACAAGCGATGTTTCGGTATATGTTGCCGATGAAAACAACTCAGATCTTACCAGAAAAGATATACGTAACCTTGAAATAGAATATACAAATGACGAGGGCAAGAAAGAAAAGGTTCCGCTTTACGAACTTGCGGATTTTGAAGACGGAGTCGGAATGAATACGATCTTCCGTACGGAGCAGACAAGATATGTGGGCGTTAATGCCACCGTTGCTCCCGGACACAACATAACTTTCGTATCCGCGGATGTGGAAAAGAATATGGAAGGATTAGAGCTTCCCGTAGGTTACAGTCTTGAGTACGAAGGCGAGAACGAGATGATCCTCGATGCGGTCAAGCAGTTATCGCTTATGATCGTGCTTGCCGTTGTGTTCATTTACCTTATCATGGTCGCACAGTTCCAGTCGCTCGGTTCGCCTTTCATTATAATGTTTACGATCCCGCTTGCATTTACGGGCGGTCTTGCGGCACTTTACTTTACCGGATTTGAGATCAGTATCGTTGCCATGATCGGTTTTGTAATGCTTGCAGGTATCATAGTAAATAACGGTATCGTGCTTGTGGATTATATCAATCAGCGCCGTGCAGAAGGATTGTCCAAGAAAGAAGCCATAATCGATGCGGGTATTACCAGACTTCGTCCGGTCCTCATGACGGCTCTTACCACGATACTTGCACTTCTTATCATGGCATTCTCGACACAGATGGGTGCGGATATGTCAAGACCGATGGCTATAGTGGTCATCGGCGGCATGATATACGGTACCCTGATGACACTTATCGTTGTGCCTTGTATCTACGATATGTTTGTGCGTGAGAAAAAGCATAAGGACAGCGACGGAGCAAAGACCGATACGGAGATCCCCGAAAATATGGGTGATGAGCCCGAAGGCGAAGATGATGCCGATATTCCGGATGTTGAAGGTGAAACGGTAACCGCCATGAGCTCAAACGATGAAAACGCAAAGAAGAAAGAGAAAAGGCCGGTAAGAGCAAGAAGAAAGAAAGGCAAAGAGATCGAAACTTCCGCCGACAATCCTTATCTTGCGATACTTGAAACCGGAGCTTAGGCCGATATCGGGCGACGATCTTTAAGTTAAATTTTCAGATTTTTTAACACACTTGCGCTAATTGTCAGAATGTGGTAAAATACATCCACCTATGGGGAATATCGGGTGTTTTTAAGTTGATCGCCTCACGGCGTTTATGAGAAGGAGTGTGTAAATATGGGAGCTGACTTCAGTATAACATCGGCTGCCAAAGAGCCGATGTCAATGGATATGTACCTGGCCGTTAACGAAAAACCGGATCCGGGCACAGCCGCTATGATGATCACAGCGAAGAATCAGATCAAGGCATCGAATGCACGTATCAAGTTAACTGAGGAACAGATCAAAACAGAGAAAAAAGCTTTGGCGTCGGTTGAGTCCGCGCAGAAAGGAAGCAATATGAGCGATATTTCAAACGTAGGAAGTTACGGACAGATAGCAAGCGGAAGAGCGATCAACAGTGCTGCTGACGGGGCTTCGGAACTTGCGATAGGCAAGAAAATGGAGGCCCAGGAGAGAGGGCTCAACCAGGGTGCCGAAAATATTGCCGAGACAAAAGATCTATTAAATATTTCCGACGGTGCGATGCAGAGCATTACCGACAACCTTCAGAGGATCCGCGAATTAAGTCTTAAAGCCGCAAACGGTTTGACGGGAGACGAAGAAAAGGCTTCCATTCAGAGCGAGATAAGCGGTCTTATGGAAAATATCGAGCAGGTTGCCCGTGATACCCAGTATAATGAGAAAAACCTTCTTGACGGCAGTTATGCAACTCTTGAAGTTGCGGAAAATCCTGACGGAAGAGGCATGAGCATTCAGCTTGAAAATGCAACGCTCGAAGCTTTGGGCATCAACGGATATGATGTTACCGGTGATTTTGATATAACAAAAATAGATAACGCGCTTGAAAAGATATCGAGTGACAGAAGCAATATAGGTTCACAGACCAATGCGCTCGAGTATGCATACAGATCCAATCTCAATACCGCGGAGAATGTTCTTGCATCCAGAAGCAGACTTGAGGATCTTGATATCGAGAAGGCTGTTACAGATCAGAAAAAGAACGAAGTGATCACAGATTATCAGACACTTCTTCTTAAGAGAAAAGAAGAAGAGGATTCAATGGTCACAAAACTGTTCCAGTAAGATAAACCAAAGTTTATGCCCGGCATTCATATGAGTGCCGGGTGTTTTTTTGTTCTATTGACTCGAAAAAATCGTGGTGATAATATTATTCTATTAGCGATTTAAAACGGTAAAGTGCAGAAAGGAAGTAGTAAAGTGGAAAGAAAGATAATGCTGGGCAATGCGGCGATCGCAAGAGGTGCTTATGAAGCCGGTGTTAAGGTAAGTGCGGCTTATCCGGGTACTCCCAGTACAGAGATCAGTGAAAATCTTACCAATTATAAGGAAGTGTATTGTGAATGGTCGCCCAATGAAAAGGTTGCCTGTGAAGTAGCCATCGGCGCTTCTATGGCGGGGGCTAGATCCATGGCAAGCATGAAGCATGTGGGACTCAATGTTGCTTCCGACCCCTTATATACGGTTTCATATATAGGAGTAAGCGGCGGTCTTGTACTTGTTGTTGCAGATGATCCGGGTCTTTATTCATCACAGAACGAACAGGATACAAGAATGATAGCAAGGGCGGCAATGGTGCCCGTTATTGAGCCTTCGGATTCTCAGGAAGCCAAGGATTTTATAAAGATCGCTTTTGATCTCTCGGAAGAATACGATACTCCTATCATCATGCGTACCACCACAAGACTCGGTCATTCACAGGGTCTTGTAACTCTTGAGGACAGAGTTGAACATGAAAATAAGCCCTATGAGAGAAACGCTGCCAAGAACGTTATGATGCCCGGTATGGCAAAGCAGCGTCATATATATGTTGAAAAGAGACTTAAGAAGATGGCCGAAGATGCATCTTCGATGTCAATAAACAGGATCGAAGAAGGCGATAAGAAGATCGGTTTTATCACAAGCGGTATAGCTTATCAGTATGTTAAGGAGGTTTGCCCCGAAGCAAGCGTTCTTAAGCTTGGGCTTGTACATCCGCTTCCGACAGAGCTTATAAAGAAATTTGCCGCTTCGGTTGAGAAACTTTATATATTTGAGGAGCTTGAGCCTGTTATCGAAGAGCAGGTCAAGGCAATGGGTATCGAATGTATCGGGAAAGACGTATTTACCGTTCAGGGTGAATACAGTGCCAATATGTTGAGAAAGGTGATCTACGGTACGGAACCTGAGGTTAAGCCTTACGATGTACCCGCAAGACCCCCTATCCTTTGTCCCGGCTGCCCTCACAGAAGTGTTTATACGGCTCTTAAATATCTTAAGATCCATGCGGCAGGCGATATCGGCTGCTATACTCTCGGTGCGGTCGCTCCGCTTAATGTTGTGGACACTGCCGTTTGTATGGGATCGAGCATCTCGACTCTTCACGGTATGGAAAAAGCCGGAGGACGTGAGTTTATAAAGGACTGGGTAGCCGTTATAGGCGATTCCACGTTCTTACATACAGGTGTCAACTCGCTCATGAACATGGTATACAATAAGGCTACCGGAACCGTTTTGATCCTTGATAACTCAACGACAGGTATGACGGGCCATCAGGATCATGCCGCAACCGGAAAGACTTTAATGGGTGAGCCCACATATGCCATTGATATTTACAATCTCTGTAAGTCAATGGGTATTGATAATGTTGTCGAGGTTGATTCTTTTAACCAGGAAGAATTAAGAAAAGTCATAAAGGAAGAAGTGGCACGCGATGCGGTTTCCGTAGTGATCTGCAAAGCTCCGTGTGCGCTCTTGAAAGGACAGAAATTCCCTTATAAGTGTGTACCGGTTCCCGAAAAATGCAAAAAGTGCGGCGCCTGCTTAAGACCGGGCTGTCCTGCTCTTACCAGGAAGGAAGACGGCACTGTTTCGATCGATATGACTATGTGTAACGGCTGCGGACTCTGCATGCAGATGTGCGCGTTTAACGCCATTGAAAAGGTTACGGTTTAGGAGGCTTTCAAGATGGAGACGAAAAATATAATGATTGTCGGCGTAGGCGGACAGGGAACACTTCTTACAAGCCGTATCCTCGGAGGGATAATGTTAAGCGCAGGTTATGACGTAAAGCTTTCCGAAGTACACGGTATGGCGCAGAGAGGCGGTTCGGTGGTAACTTATGTAAGATACGGCGATAAGGTTGCCGAGCCGATAGTGGAAGAAGGCTGCGCGGATGTGCTCATAGCTTTTGAAAGGCTTGAAGCAATGAGATATGTGCAGTTTTTAAAGAAAGACGGTGTTTTGATAGTAAACGATCAGCGTATCGATCCGATGCCGGTCGTAACGGGTGCGGCACAGTATCCGGAAAATATAATCGAAAACCTTTCAAAACAGTACAAGGTATATTCGATCGATGCTCAGAGTGAAGCCCTTAAGATGGGTAATGCGAGGGTATTTAATATCATCGTGCTCGGTATGGCCGCAAAGCACATGAATTTTTCAAAGGATGAATGGCTTAAGGTCATAGAAGAGACGGTTCCTCCGAAAACTATATACATCAACAAAGCTGCTTTCATTAAGGGGTTCGAGTTTTAGATCCCGGGCAGGGATTTAAACGAGTGCAGAGCACGGGATTCCTTGTTCGGGTATGATTTGTCCCACTGATACAGTAAACCGGCAATAAGATCGTATTCTTATGCCACTCAAAAAGGAGACAAAGAAATGAACAAAATATGGAACGAAGCCAAAGAATGTATGTCAAGGGACGAAATGAGCGTCCTTCAGAGCAAACGCCTTAAAAAGCAGGTTGATTACGTTTATCATAACGTTGAACACTATCGTAAGAAAATGCAGTCTGTGGGGCTTGAACCCGGAGACATTAACGGTATAGAGGATCTTAACAAGCTCCCCTATACCACCAAAGACGATCTCAGAGATACTTATCCTTTCGGGCTTTTCGCCGCTCCTCAGTCGGAGATAGTACGAATACATGCATCGAGCGGAACGACCGGAAAAGCTACAGTTGTAGGATATACAAGACGTGATATCGAGATCTGGTCGGAATGCGTATCGAGAGCGCTTACAATGTGCGGTCTCGGCAGGAACGACATAGTACAGGTTGCTTACGGCTACGGTCTCTTCACCGGAGGGCTCGGCGCTCATTACGGCGTTGAAAATCTCGGTGCGACCGTTGTGCCTATGTCCACGGGTAACACTAAGAAACTCATCACGATGATGAAGGATTTCGGTGCGACAGGTATCATGTGTACACCTTCCTACCTTCTTCATATCGCAGAGACTATAATAGAAAACGGAGACTTTGAAAACATAAAGCTTCGTGCCGCTGTCTGCGGTGCAGAGCCCTGGACCGAGAAGATGCGACTCCAGATAGAGGAGAAACTTCATCTTAACTGCCACGATATTTACGGACTTTCGGAAATAATGGGCCCCGGTGTGGCCTGCGACTGTGAACTTCATCAGGGTCTTCACATTCAGGAAGACCATTTCCTTCCGGAGATCATCTCACCCGAGACTTTAGAGCCAATCGGAGAGAATGAACTCGGAGAACTTGTATTCACAACGCTTACCAAGGAAGGCATCCCGCTCATAAGATACCGCACAAAGGACCTTACAAGTATCACAAGATGTCCTTGCGGATGCGGACGTACCACGGCAAGGATCGCAAGATTTAAAGGCCGTTCCGACGATATGCTCATCTTAAGAGGAGTAAATGTATTCCCGTCACAGATAGAAGCAGCGCTTCTTGAACTTTCGGAGACATTGCCTCATTACATGATAATAATAGATCGTGTAAATAACCTTGACACCATAGAAGTTCAGGTTGAGGTTGAGGAAAGATTCTTCTCCGATGAGATAAAAGAACTCGAAAAGCTTACCAAGAGGATAGAGGGCGTCATCAAGCAGGCGATCGGTCTTGCGGTCAAGGTTAAGCTCGTGGAGCCCAAGACGCTTGACAGATCCGAGGGTAAGAGCGTTCATGTAATCGATCACCGTGTATTTGACTAAAGGAGGGTTATCATGTTTCTTAAGCAGGTTTCGGTATTTCTTGAAAACGCCGACGGAAGACTCGGCTCTGCACTTAACGTACTTAAAAACGAAAATATTAACATCATTTCCTTAAGTCTTGCGGACACCACGGAATTCGGTATGCTGCGTATGATAGTATCGGATCCCGAAAAGGCAAAGACTGCGCTTAAATCCGCAGGCCTCTCCGCACATCTTACGGATGTGTTTGCCATCAAACTTCCGCACGTTGTGGGTTCCTTGCAGAGTGTGGTGGAGACGATCTCAAAAGCAGGCATCAACATCGAGTATATGTATGCTCTTTCCACCAAGGACGAGAATGCATGTATCGTAATAAAACCTGCCGACAAAGAAGCCTGTGCAAAGGCTCTTGAAGGCATGAAACTTGATTTCGTTACCGATGAGATGATCAAAAACTTTTGATAAAGATCATTATTAATATGTGAGAAGTTACTATGTTTGAGACGGTTTATTATACGGTAAAAAGTATAGACGGAGATTATGCAAATCTTGTTAAGGAAGATGAGCCCGACGGAGACGAAAAGCTTGTTGCAAGGGCTTTGCTTCCCGCTGAGATTTCGGAGGGGTGTCGTCTCAAATATGAAATGCTTCAGTATGAGATGGCATAAGTTTTTTAAAAGAGGTAAGTTTGGGCACCCGGATATTGTTTCGGGTGCCTTTTATTATGCACAGACAAGCAAAGGCGCCGCGGCGCGGCGGGCATGGTGCGATGCCATATTACATACCTTAAGACACTGTTTGGACCTAAGTTTTAAGAATTTCTGAATTCCAGATAAAATTTATCGTAATACGATAATAATTTGTTGACATACAGAAGAAAGAGTGGGATTATTATGGCATAAAATAAAAATATGGTCCGGAGGGAATCAAAGATGGAACAAAAGAGTTTGGCAAAATGGCTTAAATTTATCATCATCGGGGTCGGGATATGCGGACTGATAGTATATTTTGCGGTATTTCCGTCACTGGGAAGATCGCTCGTTTATGATAATCCCGAGTTTGAATATTGTTTTTGGCCGTGGCTCATTTTTCTGTGGATAAGCGCGATTCCGTGTTATGCGGTGCTTGTGATCGGATGGAAGATAGCGGTCAATATAGGAAATGACAGGTCGTTTTCTTTTGATAATGCAAAATACTGTAAATGGATATCATGGCTTGCTGCGGGCGATACGCTCTACTTCTTTTTGGGAAATATAGTTCTTATGTTTCTTAACATGAACCATCCGGGGATCGTTCTTATGTCGTTTATGGTCGATTTTGCGGGAATAACCGTGACGGTCGTTGCAGCTGTGCTGTCGCGCCTTGTAAAGAATGCGGCAGATCTTAAAGAACAGAGCGATCTTACGATCTGAAGGAGGAGCATATGGAAGGCGATATCATTTTCAACATAGATGTAATGCTTGCAAAGCGTAAGATGAGCGTTACCGAGCTTGCCGACAAAGTGGGTATAACGCTTGCGAATATGTCGATCTTAAAGACGGGAAAGGCCAAAGCGGTCAAGGTAAGCACACTTGCTAAACTGTGCAAAGTCCTTGAATGCCAGCCCGGAGATCTTATGGAATACAGGGAAAACTCCCCGGAATAAGAAAGGGTATAAGTCATGGCAAGAAAAATATGGAATGCGGTGTTGATCCTCATAAATATTCTGGGTCTTATATGTCTTATATATTATGCAGTCATGTATTTTATGCATGATAGCAGTGTTCCCCATCCCGATGCGATGCTTCCGATGAGGAAGTGGGAGATCGGTGGCAGTGCACTGACACTTGGTTTTGTGCCGCTTTGCATTGCGAATATACTCGCATGCATTTTTGTGGGAAGGGAACGCATAAAGCTTCGTTTTAGGCTTTTGTTTCTGTTACCCTGTACAATATGTCTTATAACAGTCGTCCATTTTTGGGTATCATCGCTTTTGCCGTATGAGCCTTCGGCGTCTTCGAAGCCCGTAGTGAAGGTAAAACTCGATCAAAGCTTACCAAAGCCGCCGAATGAAATAACTTACGGGATCATATATGATGATGGCGGGATGGAGACGATCGACGAGGCTTTTGAGTCGGATGGCACTTTATGCTATACAGCCGATGCATTCTATTTTGAATCAAAGATCGTCGGAGATCATCTTGAGAATACCGTTAAGGGCACCAAAGTTACGGATATTTATGGGACGGAGATCGCGCCTCCCGAAGATATCAGGGAAATACTTGAGGTTGTAGCGGAGTCTGTTCCTCATGACATTATTAAGACCCGGGTCTTTAAAAGTAAAAGCTCATATTTTGTTTCCGTGCAGCTTAACGTTAACTGGCAAAGCCCAAATGACTTCTATCAATATGATGCTTCAACAAAGCGATTGAACCTTTTATATTCGTGGGACGGTGTTGACGTTCTCGATGTTATGGCGCAGTAACCGACCGCCGGATACCATTGAACTTTCTGTTTTCAGGAGGTTCAATGGTATTTTTTTGCGCAGATTACCCTCGGCCAGCCGGAAAATGCAAGCCCTGAGGGTAAAACCAACTTGCTTTTACCTTCAGGAAGCGGGAAAGCGGGCCGGCTGAGGGTAAATGAGAAGGTAAGGGACAAGCCATTACCTTCGAGCAGCCTAAAAAAGCAAGCCCTGAGGGTAAAACCAACTTGCTTTTACCCTCAGGAAGCGGGAAAGCGGGCAGACCGAGGGTAAATGAGAAGGTAAGGGATACCCCATTACCCTCGGCAGGCCTGAAAAGTACGCCCTGCACGGTTTCGTTAAATAATTTATGATAAAATAAAAATAATTAACGATAAACGATAAAAAATAGTTGACAAGTATAAAATGAGGGTGTATGGTATGCATGTAACAAAGATCTGATTACATTTCCGGAATGCAAAAAACAAAACCAAAACAAAAACAAGATCAAAAGGAGAATAGAAATGAATAAAGAAAACGAAAAACTTGAAGTGATCAAAAAAAGATGCAAGGTAACGGCAACGGCGCTCAAGGTCATAGAGATCGTACTTATCGTATTTGCGGTTCTGATACTGGTTTTAGCCATCGCATGCTTTGTAATGAAGGACAGTGTCAATTCGGCGGTCGCAACCGGTAACGGAATGGGATATACTTTAGATTTCAGCGAATTTTCGCTCGGAGACGGCGGCCTGTTTTCATTCAGATTTGATCCGGCAAGTTATGCCGAGGCAGGTGATTACGGTACGGCTTCAGGGCTTGTTCTCATATTTGCGTCATGGATCTGCATCATTACGATAGTGGTTGCGGCGATCTTCAGAAGAATGTTTACGAGCATAATAAAGAGCGAATCGCCGTTTTCCGAAGATGTCCTTAAAAAGATGAAGACTGCATTTGTTATCATATCATTATCGATCGTAGCCTTTATAAGCTTTATATGGGGGCTTGTGGCAGCAGGATTGTTCTGGTCCCTTGTAGCGATATTCGAATACGGAGTTGAGATACAGAAACAGGTTGACGAGACTTTATAAGGAAGGTGCGATATGGGAAGAATAATACTCAGACTTGACCGCGTTATGGCGGACAGAAAGATCAGTTTGAACGAGTTGTCCGAGAAAGTCGGCGTTTCCAATGTCAATCTTTCGAAGATGAAGACAGGCAAGATCAGTGCGGTCAGATTTTCAACGCTCGAGGCAATATGCGACGCGCTTTCGTGTCAGCCGGGAGATATCTTGGAGTATGACCCGGATGCGGTTTCGGAAACCGAAGGCGGCGAAAACTAAAAATGAAGAATTTATTAAATTGTTAAAAGAAACCTTATATCTGTTGACACGATGGTGTTATAGGTGTATATATAACACATAAACAGTATAGATATAAGGCAGAGGTAAATATCGAAATGAAGAAATTTTTTAAGAAACATAAGGCTTTGGTAATAGTACTTGTTGTAGTGGGGCTTATATGCTGGGGCATAGGATCGCTCATCCATAAGGCAAAGGTCATGGGTGAAGAGATGCTTGCGTCTATGCAGTCGGAGACCGTTACGGTTGAGAGGAGAAACCTTGTAAGTGCGGTTCCCGCTACCGGCAAGATATCGAGTGTCAATACGGGAACCGTTATCGCGGAAGTGTCGGGAGTAGATGTTGTGAGCGTTCTTTTCGCGGAAGGTGACTATGTCAATGCCGGAGATCTTGTATGCGTTCTTTCAACGGAAGATCTTGAGAAAAACCTTGCGCAGGCCGAAGCTTCGACGGAGAACAGCGTTGCGAGCGCCAATATAAGCGTCAATTCGGCAAGCAGGAATTTAAAGAGCGCCCAGACACAGAGTGCGGTTACCGCCGAAAGATACGAACAGCAGTTAAAAGAAACCGAGCAGGATATCAAAGATTACGAGAACATGCGCGATCAGTCGAGCGACCAGTATTGGAGCGCACTCGGCGAGGCCAATAAGTATAAAGATCTTGTAACCTCAACTTCTGCTAAGATTGCAGCACTTAAGACTCAGCAGCAGTCGATAGATCCCGATGTAAGTGCGGGCGAATACGGCACCGTTACGAGCGATATAGCTACGCTTACCGTACAGTTAAATTCTTATCAGGCAAGCTATGCGGAGTACAATGCCGCAGCGAGCGAGCATCTTGCCAACTATAATTCTTATGTGGCAAAGATCGAACAGCTGGAAAGTTCAAAAGACTCCGTTAAGCAGAATTACGAGGATGCGCAGAGGAGCAATGAGTCCAATGTAGCAGCAAGCAGGGATTCGGTCGCAAGTGCAAGACTTTCAAAGGAAAATGCTCAGATGACAGCCGATAATCAGGTGGATCAGATCAAAGATCAGATCGAAGCCTGCAATGTATATGCACCGATCTCGGGCATCGTAACAAGTGTTTCGGTAAAAGAAGGCGACAAGTATGCCGGCACACAGATACTTACGATCGAAGATACTTCTGCTTATGAAATAGTTACGGAAATCGATGAATACGATATCGGAAAGATAAAGACCGGACAGAAGGTTGTCATCAAGACAAACGGTACGGGCGATGAGATGCTTGAGGGCCATGTCAAATCTGTCGCACCCAGGGCTACGGTACCGATCGCCGGCTCAAATTCCGGAAACGTGACCTATAAGGTTGTAATAGCGGTCGATACAAAGAACGAAGCTCTTCGCCTTGATATGACGGCCAAGTTGAGCATCGTGCTTTCGGAGACGGACAATACGCTTACGGTTCCTTACGATTCGCTCATATACGATGACGACAATAACCCTTATGTCGAAAAGGTTTTGGAAGACGGAACAGTCGAAAACGTATATGTTACCGTCGGAGTCACCAATGACTATTATGCCGAGGTTTCTTCGGAAAACCTTAAAGAAGGCGATACGGTCAACGTAAAGAGAGATCTTTCCGAAGTGTTTGATTTTAACGCCCTTCTTGAGGAGGCAGGCGCCGAGGGAGGAATGTAAGTTGGCGGAAGAAAAAGAAAAATGCATCGAGCTTACCGGTATCGTTAAAAAATATTTTATTGGCACCGAGAATGAGCTTGTGGCATTGAACAACGTAAACATAGATATATATAAAGGAGAGTTTGTGGCTGTTGTGGGCGCATCGGGTTCCGGAAAGTCCACTTTGATGAATATAATCGGAGCTTTGGACCGGCCCACGGAAGGCGGTTACATCCTTGACGGGATCGACGTGGCCAAGGCCGACGACGATGAACTTTCCGAAATACGCAATAAAAAGATAGGTTTTGTGTTCCAGACATATAATCTTATTGCCAAAACAAATGCCCTTAAAAATGTTGAAATGCCCATGCTCTATGCGGGTGTTCCGGGCAAAAAGCGCGTGGAGCGTGCACAGGAGCTATTAAAACTTGTAGGTATGGGGGATCGTATGAAGCATCTTCCCGAAGAACTGTCGGGTGGTCAGAAGCAGAGAGTTGCGATCGCAAGAGCCATGAGCAACGATCCTTCGATCATACTTGCGGATGAGCCGACTGGAGCGCTCGATTCAAAGACAGGGCGCCTCGTTATGGATATTTTTCATAAGCTTCATGACGAGCAGGGCAAGACGGTAATACTCATTACCCACTCTCCGGAACTTGCGGAAGAGACCGAGCGCATAATCTCGCTTAAGGACGGACAGATCACGGGTATAAGACAAGGCGCGGGAAGGCCGAAAGAAACGGCAAAAGAAACAAAGCAGGATCAACCGGAACAGCCCGCGGAAACGTCGGAAGGAAATGAAGAATAATGTTGTTTTTAGAAAATATAAGGCTTGCACTTTCAAGTCTTAAAGCAAATAAAATGAGGTCGTTGCTTACGATGCTCGGTATCATCATCGGTATCGCTTCGGTCATTGCCATCATGACGGTGGGTAATTCGCTTACCGCTTCGATGAACGATTCGATGCTTTCCATGGGTGCCAATAATGTTGATGTATACCTTATGACAAAAGAAACAGAAGACGAAGTCACCGAAGAAGGTCACACATTTAAGGCCGACAGCGGTAACCCGAGTATCGAAGATGAAGATCTTATCTCAAAAGAAATGATAGATAACTACGTAGAGACCTATCCCGAAGAGATAATGGCGATATCCGTAAGCGAGCAGGTCGGAGGCGGCAGCATAAGCATAGATAAGAAAACCGCATCCGTGACCCTCCAGGGCGAAAGTGCTGGATACTTTGCCGCAAATAACGTAAAACTTCTTGCGGGAAGAGCTTTTACCGCTCAGGAGATGGAAGACGGAAGAATGCTCGGGATCATCTCTTCAAAGGCTTCGGATAAGCTTTTTGAAAGCTATGAAGATGCCGTAGGACAGACGGTTTCGGTCTCCATGGACAGTAAGGATATTGCTGTAACGGTGATAGGTGTGTATGAGGATACAAGCGCCGCAACGGGAGTGATCTCGATATCCTTTGATTTTTTGAACAGCGCATCTGTTCTGCATATCCCGTTTAAAGCGGCAAGGTCGCTTACCCATAGCGAAGGATATTCGCATTTCAGCGTGGTCACAAAGCCGGGAGTAAATCCGGATGATTTTGCCGCGAAGACAAAGTCGTTTTTTAAGTCATATTATAAACATAACCGTAAGCTTGATGTGGATGCGATGAGTATGGCCTCTCTTGTCGAGACGATGTCGGGAATGCTTGATAAGATCACGACCGCCATTTCCGTTATCGCAGGTATCGCTCTTTTGGTAGGCGGTATCGGTGTTATGAACATAATGCTCGTATCCATTACGGAAAGAACGCGTGAGATCGGCACGAGGAAGGCTCTCGGAGCTCCGAACAGTTCAATAAGGACGCAGTTTATCGTGGAAGCGGTCATCATCTGTCTTATCGGCGGTATGATAGGGGTGTCGCTCGGCTTGGGCCTTGGCAGTCTTGCAGCAAAACTTATGCAGACACCCGCGTCACCTTCGTTAAAGAGTATTCTGGGTTCGCTTTTCTTCTCGATGGGCATAGGTATATTCTTTGGATATTATCCGGCCAACAAAGCTGCGAAGATGGACCCCATAGAAGCATTGAGATACGAATAGGACAGTTGACTTTTTCTATCAACCCCTGTTGACATTGGTCGGCAGGGGTTATATAATGCAATAGATGCTTTAGGACTTTAAAGCGTCTACGCGTTTAAGCGTTTAAGCATGAAAGTGTCAAAGGGACACGGCTTAGACAGTGTAATCCATATAATGAGGTGAAGAGATGGCAGCAAAGATTATTTTACTTGTACTGTTTTTCGGCGTCATGATCATGGTCGGTCTTTATTCAAGAAAGTCCACCAAGGACGTCAACGGTTTTGTATTGGGCGGCAGAAGCGTGGGTCCGTGGCTTACGGCTTTTGCATACGGTACTTCATATTTCAGTGCGGTTGTATTCGTAGGTTATGCGGGACAGTTCGGATATAAATACGGAATGTCTTCGACCTGGATCGGTATAGGAAATGCTCTTATCGGTTCGTTAATGGCATGGGTGCTTTTGGGAAGGCGTACCAGAGTTATGAGTAAGCATCTCGATACGGCAACAATGCCCGATTTCTTCGGCAGAAGATATCATTCTAAGGCTATCAAGATCGCGGCTGCGATCATAGCATTCGTATTTCTGATCCCTTATACGGCTTCCGTATATAACGGTCTTTCAAGGCTTTTCGGCATGGCATTCGATATCCCTTACGAGATATGCGTTCTTGTCATGGCACTCTTAACAGGTGTGTACGTTATCTTAGGCGGATATATGGCAACTGCAATAAATGACTTTATACAGGGCATCATAATGTTATTCGGTATAGTGGCTGTTGTGGTATCCGTTATCGGCAATAACGGCGGTTTCTTCGAAGCGTACAAAAACCTTTCGCTTCTTGAAAGCGATATTCCGGTAACACAGGGACTTCAGGGTGCGTTTGTGTCATTCTTCGGACCCGACCCCGTCAACTTACTCGGTGTCGTTATCCTTACTTCGCTCGGTACCTGGGGACTTCCTCAGATGGTACAGAAATTCTATGCGATCAAGGATGAAAGATCCATTAAGACCGGTACTATCATTTCCACATTCTTTGCGATCGTGGTAGCCGGCGGATGCTATTTCCTTGGCGGTTTTGCAAGACTTAACAGCGTAGACGAGATCACTGTTGACGGAAAGATCGTATACGATGCGATCATACCCAACATGCTCTCAAAGCTTCCCGATTTATTGATCGGTATCGTAGTGGTACTCGTGCTTTCGGCTTCGATGTCGACACTTTCAAGCCTTGTACTTACTTCAAGTTCTACAGTTACACTCGACCTTATAAAAGGCAACCTTGTAAAGAACATGTCAGAGAAAAAGCAGGTATTTATCATGAGGGTATTCATCGTGGTATTCATCGTGGTATCCGTACTTATGGCTCTTAAGCCTCCGACATTCATAGCTCAGCTCATGGGTATCTCATGGGGTGCTTTGGCCGGCGCATTTTTGGCTCCGCTTCTTTACGGTCTTTACTGGAAGGGCGTTACCCGCATCGGTGTTTGGGCAGGCTTTATATCGGGCGTAGGCATCACTGTGGCAAATATGTTCACAAAGTGGATCGCTTCTCCCATCAATGCAGGTGCGATCGCCATGATAGCAGGCCTTGTGGTAGTGCCTGTGGTATCGCTCATAACACCCAAGCTTGATAAGGGCGAGATCGATTACTCATTTAAGTGCTACGACAAGAAGAAGGTCGTAGAAGAGAAGATCGCACTTCCCGATGACGTTGTACAGGAGTAAAATAGAAGAAGAACAGATTTCATAACAGATTGGCTGCCACCTGAGCAGCGGCACAAAACAGGGGGATGTTTATGAGACTCGGTATTTCTTCGTCACTTACGGTAAGTTCGCCAAAAGATTGGGCAAAAGCGCATGCAGACCTTGGGCTTAAGAGCGTTGTTTTTCCTTTAAACTGCGAAGCACCCGATTCGCTTGTCGATGAGTATGTAAAAGCGGCAAAAGAATACGATCTTTTGATCGCGGAGGTCGGGATCTGGAGAAACGGACTTTCGAAAGACCCAAACGAGCGAAAAAAGAACATTGATTATTCAATAGGACAGCTTAAGCTTGCGGATAGGATAGGGGCAAGGTGTTGCGTAAATGTTGCGGGCACGACCGGTCCTGTATGGGACGGCGGTTATAAGGAAAATTTCAGCAAAGAACTCTGGGATGAGACCGTTAAGACGGTACGTACGATCATTGATGCGGTCAACCCTGAAAATACTTATTTTTCGCTCGAGCCGATGCCGTGGATGATCCCGACCGGCCCGGAAGAATATTTAAAACTCATTGAGGATGTGGATCGTGAAAGATTCGCTGTTCATATGGATATTATCAATATGATAAACTGTCCGGACAGATATTTCTTCCACGATGAATTTCTGGATAAGACGTTCGGACTTCTTAAAGATAAGATAAGGAGCTGTCATTTAAAAGACATATTGCTGCTTGACGACTTTACATTCCAGCTTAGGGAATGCGCCTGCGGCGCAGGGACTTTTAACCTTGAAAAGTATACATCCCTTGCCACAGACATCGATCCCGATATGCCCATGATAATAGAGCATCTAAATTCGGACGAAGAATACGTTGAGAGCGTTAAGTACGTACAGAACAGACTTAAACTGTAAACTTCATATATATTCCGTATCTTTCGTTATATTTATTGAAGTGTTCGGTATATGTAAGATCCGCGTCGTCGGTCTTAAGGAGGAACTTAAGACCGTCGGCGTTTTCTTTTACCATATATTTATCGATATCGGCCGCAAATTCCTTAACGGATGCCGTGGGAAGGCTAACGCTTTCGCTTTCGGATTCCACAAAGTTCTTGGGGAATATCGCTTTTACGGGAACGCTTACGTCGACTCCCGTGGTCTCGAGCGAAAAGTCTTCTGTGCCGAGCTTTGCGCTTAAAACGACGGGACCGTATTTAAACGCAAGTGTGTTTAAGTTGTCGGGAAGTGTGTATACGCTCAAGCCTGCGGCAATCTTAAGAGTTATCTTTGAAGCCTTTTTAATGCCGCCCTTTATGATCGCAAATCCGTTTGAACTTATATCGCTTAGACAGTTTGCCGGTCTTGCGGACTCATTTGCGCCGGTCACTTCGTATTCGGTTTCCGAACCGTTTGATAATACCTTAAAATCCATTGCCCAGTCGGGAATACGAAGCATAAGGGTGCCGGAAAAATCGTTTTCAAACGAAAGGCTTACTTCATCGGAGTAGGGAATTTCGGAGCTTACGGTAAGTGTATTATCTTTTAATTTAAGCTTTGAAGAAACATACTGGTTTACATAAAGCATATCATCCTTTGAGTAAAAGAAACTTTCGCCAAGCTTTGAAAAGTTCTCCATACCCGAGCCGGTGCAGCACCAGAAGTCATCGAAAGGACGGCTGAAGGCTTTAAAATAGCCGGAAGCCATAGGCTGGAAGTATGTGGTCATGCCGGTAGTGGGATTTTGCGATGCGAGGATCGAGTTTATGAATGTATTTTCATACCAGTCGGCATATTTTGCTTCGCCGGTTACCATGAACAGGCCTTTTGTGAGCTTTAACATATTGTAGGAATTGCAGGTTTCGCAATTATACTTGGTGCGTTCTTTGTCCAGTACATCGTCTTCACCGAAATGTTCCCATTCGGAGTTTCCGCCGGTAATGTATGAATGTTCATATGCCACCGCTTCCCAGAATTTTTTCGCATAATCAAGATATTCATTTTCGCCGGTCACCATGTAGCGTTTAAGGGAACCCATGAATTTGGGAATGGTCGTGTTGGCATGGCGGTCGTTTAAGGCGTTCTGACCCGGAAGAGCCTCGGTAATGCGTTTAAAGAGCGCCGTATCGTCGAAGGCCTGCGCTGCTTTTAAATGTTCCTCTTTTTTGGTAAGAAGATATACGTCGTAAAGGCAGTCGTTGATGCCGCCGTATTCGATATCAAGGACTTTTCTGTGAGTCTCGTCGCTCCATGAAGCCGTACGTGCATACACCCAGTCCGCAAGCTTTGATACGATCGAAAGGGCGGTCTGTGAAAGTTCTTTTGACTTATCGTCATTTAAGTTTGCAACGGCATTAAGGCCGGTGATTATCTTGTGAAGAGTATAGTAGGGAACCCAGGATTCCTTGAATATATCGGTCTTTGAAAGTTCAACGTTGTCAAACTGTTTTTCGGGATCGTTATCCAAAATGACCGCACCGAATATAAGGCCGGTGCCCATTGCATCCTGACATTCTTTAAGCCCGTTAATTATCTCTGTCATCTTTTCAAAAAGAACTTTCTTTTCTGCGTCGTCGGATGTTTTTGACTCATATGCCTGTGCGACTGCGGTCAGGTAATGGCCAAGTGTGTGGCCGGCTATAAGTTTGTCTTCCCAGCCTTTATAGCGCATTGCGGGCATCTTAAGCCCGGCATTTTCGTAAAAACCCGCAAGAAGTCTTTTGGTATCGAAAGAAGACAGATACTCAACTTCCTTTTTAAAGGCATTTACATAGTAAGAGTCGGTTAAAGTTACATCTTTTAAAGAAAAATCCCTGATCATGTTAAACGTCCTTTCTCTTAAGTGTTCTTTGGCATAATTATGGACCATATAAAAGAAAAATGTAATCCAATAAGGTTATAAAAGGTGTAAAAACGTAAGATTTGCGCAAAAGAATTGCCAAAATCGGGGTAATTTTGTAAGATTAACATATGAAAAATATAATATTCGACTCCGAAAAAAAGATCACATATAACTGGAGCGGGAGATTTGTGCCGCCCGGTCCCGAATGGATACATATGAAGAGGGAGCTTACCGATTACGAGCTTATCGTGGTAACGGAAGGGACGCTTTATATAGCCGATGCGGACACGGAATATATCGTGGGTCCCGGTGAATATCTTATAATGACTCCGACTTCGGATCAGCACGGATTTAAACAGGGAGCGGTGAGTTTTTACTGGATGCATTTTTCGTATGACGGCGGAAAGAACGATCATAAGGAAAGCTTAAGCGACGAATATGTTCCGGGTCTTTTGACGATCAAAAAACAAAGCAGCCTTAAAAATGCGGACCGCCTGATAATATTGTTAAAGCAGCTTATGGATTCGGATAAAAGATACAGAGAATCCACATTAAACGGATATCTGTGCGGAGCGGTCCTTTCCGAGATCGCGGCGCAGGGCGGAGCATACAGGGATTACGGCCTTAAGATCAAGGGAGAGCAGACTTTTAACGATATAAAGGATTATATTTCATGGCATATATCGGAACCGCTCAAGGTAAGGGATGTTGCGGAATATTTCGGCTATAACGAAAAGTACATAACAACGTTTTTCAAAGATCGTGCGGGAGTATCGATAAAGCAGTATATATTGAGCGAAAAATTTGAGCGTGCCAAAGTGCTTCTTTCGGAAACGGGCACACCGGTTTCGGAGATCGCATACAGCTTGGGCTTCCAGGATGCACACAATTTTTCGAACGCGTTTAAGCATCTGACGGGGATGTCGCCCGGAAAATGGCGAGAAACTCTTAATATGCACAACATATTCAACAAGTAATTATGTAAACCAATGTCAAGGGTGGAAAAGCCATTGACATTTTTTAATAGTGTGATATCATTTTGATATCAAATAAATACCATACTGTAGCGAGGTAAAAGAAAATGTCATCTGTTCTTGAGATCAGAAACTATACAAAGTCATACGGCGGTCACGTAAAAGCCTGTGACAACGTAAATCTGACCGTTGAAGCCGGAGATCTTTATGCATTTATCGGGCACAACGGAGCAGGTAAGAGTACAACGATAAGAGCCGTTGTGGGCGTACTTGCGTTTGAAGAAGGCGAGATCTTTATCGACGGTCATTCGGTAAAGAAGGAGTCGCTTGAATGCAAGAAACTCACGGCTTATATTCCGGACAACCCGGATCTTTACGAAAATCTGACGGGCATCCAGTATTTAAACTTTGTGGCCGATGCATTCGATATAAGTGCGGAAGAAAGAGACAGCCTTATAAAGCTTTATGCCGACAAATTTGAGATAACCGATGCACTTGCAGATCTTATCGGTTCATATTCACACGGCATGAAGCAGAAAGTCGCACTTATCGGAGCGCTTATCCATAAACCCAAGCTCATGGTGCTTGACGAACCGTTTGTCGGGCTTGACCCGAAGGCTTCTTTTATACTTAAAGAGATAATGAGGGAGCTTTGCGAAAGCGGGTCGGCGGTTTTCTTTTCAACACATGTTCTGGATGTTGCCGAAAAACTCTGCAACAAGATCGCGATCATAAAGGGCGGAAAGATCATCGCAGAAGGTAAGATGGAAGATCTTGTGGGCGACAAATCGCTCGAAGAAGTATTCTTAGAGGTTACGGATCATGATAAGTAAAAGATTGTTGCTTCTTGAACTGTTGATCAAGTCAAGAAGCGGTTTAAACATTTTAAGACATTCAAAAGACAAGAGCAGACGCGGAAAAGTCATAGGCGAAGCTATAGGATTCGGAATGCTGGATATTGTCTTACTGGGTTTTTGCATCCTTGTGTCTTTACTTTTCGGCTTCAACGGTTATCCGGAAATGATACCCATGACGGCTGCTTCGGTGGTAATACTGCTTAGTTTCATCCTCACGGTATTTCGGACCAACGGATATCTTTTCAACTTTAAAGAATACGATATGCTGATGGCCATGCCTTTTTCGGTAAAGGATGTGGTAAGTTCGAAGTTTCTTTATATGTATTACAGGACCGACATCTTCGTGGTGTTTCTTTCACTTTCGATGCTTGCGGGCTACTGTATTTCGGGAAACGGTTCGGTAATATCCGCGATAGTGTGGATAGTCTTATCGTTCTTTTTACCGATAGTGCCGATGATCTTGGCAAGCGCTTTCGGAATGCTTATCGCTAAAGTGGGATCGCTTTTTAAACACAAGGTCATCATACAGACGGTCCTTACAGTGATCCTGGTAATGCCTGCGTTCTTTATGAATTATTTTATGAACAGGCTTTTTGCAAACGGTGATGTAAGCGAAGCGGCGATGAAGGTTGCGGGTGTCTCGGGAAAAGTGGGAAGCATGCTTCCCGGCGTGAATGCCTTTACAAAGTCGGTAATCGAGTTAAGCATCCTTCATATGATACTTATCATCGCTGTTTCCGTAGTCTTGTTTGAAGTGTTCTTTTACATAGTGAGCAAGTTTTACAGACAGCTCAACTCAAAACTTTCGGCTAAGACCAAACACACAAAGTATGTTGCGAAGAAGTCTGTTAAAAGGACCGTTGCGGCCAGCGTTGCTTATAAAGAATTTAAAAGATTCACGGGTTCCGCAAACTATATGTCAAACGTTGTGATCGGGATCGCAATGATGTTCCTTGTTTCGATCGGACTTATCATCGTAAACTTTAAGATTCCGATAAAGAGCGTCCTTTATGATGCACCGTTTTCAATGACCATGGTATATTCCGCGATCCCGCTCATCGTGTATTTTATGACGGGAATGGTGGCCACAACTGCCGTAACGCCTTCGCTTGAAGGAAATAATTACTGGATAATGAAAAGCCTTCCAATCGATCCGAAAGACGATGCAAAAGGGAAGATGATCTTCAATATGTGGGTCGAACTTCCGGTTTCGCTTTTCGCGACACTGGTGATCACGTATTTTTCGGGCGCGGGCTTTGTGCAGATATTGTTAAATCTGGTACTGATGACAGCACTTTGTGTTTTTTCGACCGTTTACGGCCTTGTATGCGGCTTAAAACACAGGAAGCTCGACTGGGAAAACGAGATCGAAGTCATAAAACAGGGAATGGCGGTCACCGCATACATAATCCCGCATATGGTCATCACGATGGTAGTGGGAGGTCTGTCTTTTGCGGTATCGTACCTGGTAGATCCGAGGATCGTATCGACAGTATTGATACTCATAATGATATTATTGACTTTTTTGTCATATTTACGGGTTAAAAGCCTCATCAAGAAAGGAGCTTGATCATGAAAGAAAAGATAATCGGCAAAAGAAAAAACGGTATGCCTATGCTGCTGCTCATACTCTCAATCTTAGTGCTTGCGGTATTCGGGCTTATCTACGGAATCAACAATTCAATAGTGATAATGGTCGTATCGCTGATCGTTATGTCGACTGCGTGGATCCTGTTTCTGGGCCTTAAAGTCTTAAAGCCCCAGGAGGCGCTCGTACTTACACTTTTTGGTAAGTATGTGGGTACGCTTAAAGGCGACGGCTTCTATTTTGTAAATCCCTTCTGTATCGGTCTTAATCCCGCATCCACCACAAAGTTATCTCAAAGCGGTGATGTAAGATCGAGCGGTACGATAAGCCAGAACGGGCAGCAGGTAAATATAGAGATGCCCACAAAGAAGCTGTCTCTTAAGATAATGACACTTAACAACACCCGTCAGAAGATAAATGACCGTTTAGGCAACCCTGTCGAGATCGGTATTGCGGTTACATGGAAGATCGTGGATACCGCAAAGGCAGTATTCAATGTTGAAAATTATAAGGAATTCTTATCGCTTCAGTGTGATGCGGCCTTAAGAAACATAGTACGTATCTATCCATACGATGTAGCGGAAAATGTGGATACCACGGGCGACGGCGTGGCTGATGAGGGTTCTCTTCGCGGTTCGAGCGATCTTGTGGCACAGAGGATCAAAGAAGAGATACAAAAGCGTGTTGAAGAAGCCGGTATAGAGATCATTGAGTCCAGGATCACATATCTTGCGTATGCTCCCGAGATCGCTGCGGTAATGCTTCAGAGGCAGCAGGCATCGGCAATAATCGATGCACGTAAGATGATCGTTGACGGTGCTGTCGGTATGGTGGAAATGGCTCTTGAAAGACTTTCCGAAAACGGCGTTGTTGAACTTGACGAAGAGAGAAAGGCGGCTATGGTATCAAACCTCATGGTTGTTCTTTGCGGCAATCACGATGCACAGCCGGTCGTAAACTCGGGTTCATTATATTAAGGTGATCTATGGCAGAGAAGAAACAGGTGCCTTTAAGGCTTAACGAAAAACTGTATGATGCAATCGCCGCCTGGGCCGAGGACGATTTCAGATCCGTAAACGGGCAGATCGAGTATCTTCTCACGGAATGTGTCAAGCAACGCAAAAAGAACGGCAAATACGTCGGTGAGGACATAGATGCGCCGTTGGATATAGATATATAGAGCACAAAGACGCTGCTTTTCGGCAGCGTTTTTTGTATGGAAGGCTTTATAAAAAGAGATCGGTGTTTTTGCGGTGACATTGAAGTTTAACAGAGAATGTGCTATCCTAATGTGTGTTTCGATTATGCGGAATTTCCGAATTTAAAGGGTGATCGATGAGCTTGAGTAATATGGACGGCCAGCTTGATTTTCTGGGGCTGATAAGTGAATATACGGATGATCAGGGTGCAAAGGTTACCGTAAGGGAACCGGGTGTCAGAAGGTCAAAGCCCATCCCTCCGCCCGAACCGGAACAGTTAAGCTTTGATTTTACCGATTTCGACAAGAAGATAGAAGAAGAGGCAAGAGCCAAAGAGCAGGCGCGTAAAGAGGCGGCAAAACAGGCCGAAGAGGCAAAAAAAGCCCGCGCAGACGCCGAGAAGGCCGAGGCGGAAGCAAAAGCAAAAGCTGAGGCAGAGAAGGCCGAGGCGGAAGCAAAAGCAAAAGCCGAAGCCGAAGCAGAAGCCAAGAAGGCAAAGGAAGCGTTAAAGAAGGAAGCCAAACCGTTACCGAAGAAGACTAAGGAAAGCGGGGATACTCCAAAGGATTTGCTTTTTAAGGCCTGCATACGCTGCTGGTGTTTTGATTGTAAGCACAACCTTCGAAACGAAGGTGTACCGAGAGATATCTGCGGTACGATGATGGCATGTCCGGCATGTAAGGGCTGTGAGGAAGAAGATTCGCCCACGATATGCGAGATCGGGAATGCAAAAGAGGGCTGCATGACAAGAGCAATTGAGGAAGGCATTGCGGTCAGGGAAGAATATATCGAATAGAGGATTTATATGAAGATTATTATTATCGGCTGCGGTAATGTCGGTGCGACGATTGCCAGACAGCTGAGTGTTGAGGGACATAATATCACCGTTATAGACAGTAATGAGGCACCGGTACGCAAGATCTGCGACAGCTCGGATGTAATGGGCATAGTGGGAAGCGGTGCTGCTGTAAGCGTATTGAATGATGCGGGTGTCAACGAGGCGGATCTTGTGATATCCGTAACGGATCTTGATGAAAGAAACCTTCTTTGTTGTTTTATGGCCAAGAAGGCAGGTGCAAAGCATACCATAGCCAGAGTCAGAAATCCCGAATACAAGGAAGATGTTAATCTTATAAGAAACGATCTCGGGTTATCGCTTGTGGTCAATCCCGAATTTGCCGCAGCCGACGAGATCGCAAAACTTCTTAAGTTTCCTTCGGCGATCGAAATTGATTCTTTTGCCAGAGGAAGAGTCGAACTTCTTAAATTTGAAGTTTCAAAAGACAATCCTATCTGCGGAATAAAACTTAAAGATATACAGAACAAGGTCGATGCGAAGGTCCTTGTGTGCGTTGTTGAGCGCGGAAGCGATACCTTCATCCCCAAGGGCGAATTTGTGCTCGAAGAGGGTGACAGGATCTCTTTTGTTGCTTCGGCAAAAGAAGCGACCAGGTTCTTTAAGGCTGTCGGCATCAATCAGGGCAAGGCCAGGACCTGTATGATAGTAGGTGCGGGCGATACGGCATTTTATCTTGCCCAGAAGCTTATAGCAACAGGTGTTGAAGTTAAGATCATCGAAAAAGATCCGAAGCGCTGCGGTGAGCTTGCCGATAAACTTCCCGGAGCCATCATCATCCAGGGCGACGGCCAGGAAAAGGCACTTTTAAGCGAGGAAGGGATCGAGCGTACGGAAAGTTTCGTAACGCTTACAAGATCCGACGAATCGAACGTCATGATGTCGATCTATGCAAAGAAAGTAAATCCTAAAGCGAAGCTCATCACAAAGGTCCACAGAAGTACGTACGATGATATCATCGATGACATGAACATCGGAAGTATCATAAATCCGAAACTTCTTGCGGGCGAGTACATAGTCAAGTATGTACGTGCAATGCAGAACACGCTAGATAATAATATAGAGACGCTTTACAAACTCAATGCGGGAAAAGTTGAGGCTTTGGAGTTTAAGGTGGGCGAGATCTACGGCATCGTGGATATTCCTCTCATGGAGCTTAATCTTAAGCCGAACGTTATCATATGCTGTATCATAAGAAACGGCATTATTGAAACTCCCGGCGGTAAATCCTCGATAAGAAAGGGAGACACCGTAATCGTAGTTACGACGGAATCCGGTTTTTCGGATATTACGGATATCTTACAGAAGTAGCATGAATAAATCCATCATAAGATTCATACTCTGCAGGGTCCTTCAGTTTGAAGGAGCATTTATGCTGTTGCCCTGCATAGTGTCAGTTATATACGGTGAAAAACAGGGTCTTGTATTTGCCTGTACCGCGGCTTTAACTTTTGCCTTAGGTACCATAGGAGCAAGGTTTAAGCCCAAAAGCAATATCTTTTATGCAAGGGAAGGCTTTGTGACGGTTTCGCTTTCCTGGATATTAATGGCTATGGTGGGCGGACTTCCGTTTGTTCTAACGGGCGAGATCCCAAGTTACGTGGATGCCGTATTTGAAACGGTATCGGGTTACACCACGACCGGTGCGACCATTCTTACAAATGTAGAATGCTTAAGCATGACTTCGCAGTTCTGGAGATGCTTTGTAATCTGGATCGGCGGTATGGGCGTGCTTGTCTTTATCATGTCGATCCTGCCGCTTTCCGGAAATTACAACATGCATCTTATGCGTGCCGAGAGTACCGGTGCGGAAGTCGGAAAACTTGTCCCGAAGGTAAAGAACACGGCAAAGATCCTCTACAGTATATATATCTTCCTTTCGGTTTCCATGGTGATCGCACTCATGATAGCCGGGCTTGATCTTTATAACGCCCTTTTGCTCATGTTCTCAGCAATGGGAACCGGCGGTTTTGCAAACAGAAATGCAAGTCTCGGCGGCTTTTCCCATACGGTGCAGATCATAACAGAAGTGTTCATGCTTCTTTGCGGTATCAACTTTAACGCATATTTTCTGATCCTAATGAGGAAGCCGAAGGAAGTCTTTAAACTTGAGGAAGTCAGGGCATATCTTATCCTTCTTTTCTCGAGTATCATATGTATAACGATATCGATCAAAGACCTGTTCCCGACACTTTACGATGCATTCCATAATGCGGCATTCCATGCGATATCCATAATGACCACAACAGGTTTTGTGCTTATGGATTACGAAGTATGGCCTTCAATTTCCAAGGCGATCCTTGTGGTGCTCACGTTTATCGGTGCATGCGCGGGTTCAACGGCCGGCGGTATCAAGATATCAAGATTCCTTATTCTTTTTAAAGATTTCAGAAGAGAATTGTTAAAGCTTACCCATCCCAGAAGTGTCAAGAAAGTCCGTTTCAACGGACAGACGGTTTCCGAGGAAACGGTGCATACAATTCAGGCTTTCCTGATCATATATATTGTTGTTGTGGGAATTTCATTTTTGATCGTATCGCTTGACGGATTTGATTTTACTTCATCGTTTACCGCGGTACTTACCACGATATCGAACGTGGGACCCGGTCTTGGCAAGGTCGGCCCCGCAGGAAACTTTGCATCGTTCAGCCCGCTTTCAAAGATAGTCCTTATCTTCGATATGCTTGCGGGACGACTTGAGATATTCCCGCTCATAGTACTTATCTATGCGGGCACCTGGAAAAGAAATTGATAAAGGCAGATCGTTAAAATGGCTTTGGTAAAAGAAGAGATTAATTTAAGAAAAGTAATACTTCATGTACTTGATTCGACCGCGGGACAGCCGGTTCTTTCCGATAAACCGCTTGAATACGGTTCGGAGTTTTCGGATTTTATAAAAGAACATATCGCCAATATATTTGGCGGTGATGACAGCAAAAGATGCGAATTCCATAAAAAAGAATCCGAAGTGTATGAGGTATTGAACGCATACGACGATGAAAGATTTGTGGAGATATCAAAAGATATAGCCAATATCCTCTACGGGATCATGAATGCCAACATAGATATTCCGTCCGCCGATCTTTTTGTGGTGAGATTTTCAAGCAATTCTCTTGAGTATCTCGGAATACTTAAGATGAATTATAAGCCCAAATACACACACAGATGCGTCCCCGAAGAGGACGGTCTTGTAAATGAGATATTCAGTTATAAAGAGATACTTCCCGCAGGCTCTCAGAAACTTGCCGAGGCGGCGGTGATAAGGCTTAACGATCTTGCTGTTTGGCTTGTTGAAAAGAAGGCTGAGATAAACGGCAAGAAAGAAGATTATTTCAGCGAATATTTCTTAAAATGTTCGGCCAAGATGAGCGATAAAAAGAAGCTTGCCGTTGTGACCAAGGCGATTGAGACCGTCAATAACAGCGCCTACGAAGAAATGTATCGCTACGAGCCTCAGATGAAGGCAAAAGCACTTATCAATACGGAACTTGAAAAGAACGGCGGATTTACCGTTGAGAGGATCGCGGATGTCGTATATGCCGACAGGCCGGATCTTAAGACCGAATTTCAGGATAAGATGGAGCAGTACAACCTTATCCATGAAGAGGTCGCCCCCGTAAGCGAAAATACCACCAAGAAATATCAGAAACAGTGCCTTATAACCGACACGGGTATTGAGATCAAGATCCCGATGCTCCAATACGAAGAAGATAATGTCGAATTCATCACAAATCCCGACGGCACGGTTTCATTGCACATAAAGAACATTGGAAATATCAGTGCAAAATTTTAAGACGATTCGGAAAAGAGGACTTGCAACCGAAGTCTTCTTTTTCTATAATGTGTAGGAAAGCGCTTACATTATTGTAAAAACAATATTTTTCATAAAAACGGAGGTTTAGATATGAACGGGGTTCTTGAGAAAATAGAAAAGATCGGAATAGTTCCCGTAGTGGTCTTAGACGACCCTAAGGACGCAAAGCCTTTGGCACAGGCCTTGATAAAGGGCGGTCTTCCCTGTGCGGAAGTAACTTTCAGGACGGCTGCGGCCGAAGAATCCATTAAGATAATGACCGAAAGCTTTCCCGAAATGCTGGTCGGTGCGGGAACGGTCCTTACCACCGAGCAGGCAGACAGAGCGATAAATGCCGGAGCCAAATTTATCGTGGCACCGGGGCTTAATCCCACGGTGGTAAAGCATTGTCTGGAGAAGGGAATTCCCATGGTTCCCGGAGTCAACAATCCTTCGGATATAGAGGCGGCTTTGGAACTTGGACTTGATGTGGTCAAGTTCTTTCCGGCCGAGCAAAGCGGCGGGCTTGCAATGATCAAGGCCATGTCGGCTCCGTATGTAAATGTTAAGTTTATGCCGACAGGAGGTATAAATGCCGGAAACATCTGCGATTATCTTGCGTTTGACAAGATCATTGCCTGCGGCGGATCATGGATGGTCAAAAAAGATCTTGTGGCAGCGGGAAAGTTTGATGAGATACAAAAACTTACCGAACAGGCCGTACAGACCATGCTCGGCTTTTCGTTAAAGCATCTGGGCATCAATTTCGATAACGGCGAAAAGGCGGTATCCGTATGTGAATCATTTGCCGATCTTTTCGGTTTTGAAGTCAATAAAAATACCGATATATCGGCATTTGCGGGACAGTGGATCGAAGCGATGAAATCGGTCGGACGCGGAACGCTCGGACATCTCGGTATTTCCACCAATTCCGTTTTAAGAGCCAAGAATTATCTTGAAACCGTTAAGGGTGTAAAATTTGCGGAAGATACCGCAAAATATGTTAACGGCAAGCTGAATTTCATTTATCTTGAAGATGAGATAGGCGGTTTTGCCGTACATTTGGTGCAGTAAAACGCACCAAATGTACGCTTCGCAAAAAATGCGCACAAAAAGATTTTTGTTTTTGAAGGGAGATTTATATGGCTAAAGTCATTACAATGGGCGAGATCATGTTAAGGCTTTCGACACCCAACTATGAAAAGTTTATACAGGCAGATGAGTTTGATATCAATTACGGCGGCGGTGAGGCCAATGTAGCCGTATCTCTTGCCAATTACGGTCACGATGCCGAATTTGTGACCGCTGTTCCGGCCAATGAACTGGGCGACTGTGCGGTTGCGGCATTAAGAAAATACAATGTCGGCACAAAGAACATAGCACGCTGCGGTGAAAGACTCGGTATCTATTATCTTGAGAGCGGTTCATCCGTCAGACCTTCAAAGGTCGTATACGACAGAGCACATTCTTCGATCTCGACAGCCACAAAAGCCGATTTTGATTTCGATGCGATATTTAAAGATGCGGACTGGTTTCATTTTACCGGCATCACTCCCGCACTTTCCGATTCGGCCGCAGAACTGACGGAAGAAGCACTTAAAGCTGCCAAGGCGCACGGAGTTAAGGTCTCTGTCGACTTAAACTTCAGAAAGAAGCTCTGGTCTTCCGAGAAGGCACAGAAGGTTATGAAGAACCTCATGAAATATGTCGATGTCTGCATAGGCAACGAAGAGGATGCCGAACTTGTATTGGGATACAAACCCGGAAAGACCGACGTTACGAGCGGTGAGCTTGAACTTGCGGGATATAAGTCAATATTTGAACAGATGGTTGCAGATTACGGTTTTGAATACTGTGTATCTTCTCTTCGTGAGAGTCATTCGGCTTCCGATAACGGCTGGTCGGCATGTATCTATAACAGCAGGACAAAAGAATTTTATCATTCAAAGACATACAGACTTCACCCGATCGTCGATCGTGTGGGCGGTGGTGATTCTTTTGCCGGCGGAGTGATCTGCGGACTTTTGGACGGTAAGGATTTTAAAGATGCACTTGAGTTCGGCGTTGCTGCTTCGGCGCTTAAGCACACGATCCCCGGCGACTTTAACTTCGCTTCACGAAAGGAAGTGGACACTTTGGCGGGCGGAGATGCATCCGGAAGAGTACAGAGATAACCGGTAAAGATCATCCCGATATTTGGCTGGACTTTCGAACAAACATTTGGTAATATAGAGGGCGGACATCGAAAAGATGTCCGCTTTTTGAGGTATTTATGAAGTGGATCATACTTGTACTTATTTACGGGATCCTTAAGGGCATTCGTGATGTTTCAAAGAAAAAGGCCCTTGAGAAGAACGGTGTGACAGAGGTCCTGTTTGTCTATACGTTGATAGCGTTCTGTCTGGTACTGCCTGACGTAAGGAACGCCGGAGGCGTGGCGACAAGAGACCTTCTTCTTACGGCTTTTAAGTCTTTTGTCATATTTATAGCTTTCTTGTGCGGATTTATCGCCATCGATAAGATGCCCATAGGTATATACGGTATTGTGGATCTGTCCAGAATGGTCTTTTCGCTCATACTCGGTGTCATAATACTTAAAGAGACCATGGGCTTTAACCAGTATCTCGGTATGGCGCTTGTGATCATAGGTCTGCTGTTGCTTAAATACATCCCGGTTTTTATGAACGGCAAGGGCAATTTTAAAAAGCAGGACAAAGAAAAAACGGTCCTGTCCGCATGGATCCTCATTGTGGCATTTATATCCACATTTTTAAATGCCGTATCGGGTATAATGGATAAGATCCTTATGCGCACCATGACAAGCTCACAGCTGCAGTTCTGGTATATGCTGTTCATGCTTGTCTATTACGGCTTGTACGTGCTGATATCGCGCACAAAGATCAACTGGAAGAGCGTGCTTAAAAACCCTCATGTATGGCTTATAGCCATACTGTTTATCATAGCCGACCGCTGTCTTTTTCTGGCAAACGGAGACCCTGCTTCCAAGGTCACGGTAATGACCATACTTAAGCAGATCTGTGTTATCGTTACGATCGTGGGCGGGCGGATAGTATTTAAAGAAAAGAACATGGGATACAAGATATTCTGTGCGCTTGTGGTATCGGCCGGCGTAGTCATATCGGCATTATAAGATCATTACGGAGAAATTATGAGTATATACGACAGACTTAACGAACAGCAGAAAGAAGCGACATTTACGGTAGACGGTCCCTTGCTTATCCTGGCAGGCGCAGGATCTGGCAAGACAAGTGTCATTACACACAGGATTGCCTATCTTATCGATGAAGCGGGAGTCAACCCTTACAATATCCTTGCCATAACCTTTACCAACAAGGCTGCGGGCGAGATGCGCGAAAGAGTGGACAAACTTGTGGGTTTCGGCTCCGAACAGATACATGTTTCGACCTTTCACTCAATGTGCGTAAGGATATTAAGGCGATTTGCGGATTGTATAGGGTTCGATCAGAATTTTACGATCTACGATACCGACGATCAGAAGCATCTTATCAAGGATGTGGTCAAAAAACTTGAGATAGATACAAAGCAGTACAAAGAACGCGAGATCATGAACGCTATCTCACATTGTAAGGATGAGCTTATCACTCCCGATGAATACTATATGTCCGCAATGGGTGATTTCAGGAAAAGAAAGATCGCCGATTGCTACAGGGAGTATCAGCAGGCGCTTAAGAAAAACAACGCATTTGACTTTGACGATCTTTTGATGAAGACCGTGGAGCTTTTTAAATCTAACCCCGATGTACTTTCAAACTATCAAAACCGCTGGCAGTATATCCTGGTCGATGAGTATCAGGACACAAATACCGCACAGTTTGAACTCATAAGACTGCTTGCGGGTTCAAGGCACAATCTCTGTGTGGTCGGTGACGACGATCAGTCCATATACCGCTTCAGGGGAGCCAACATCCGAAATATCCTTGATTTTGAACATTTCTATCCGGAGGCAAAGGTCGTAAAGCTTGAGCAGAATTACCGTTCCTGCCAGAACATCCTTGATGCCGCAAATGCCGTTATCAGAAACAACGCATCCCGTAAAGACAAAGCGCTCTGGTCCAAAAAGGACAGGGGCAGCAGCATACATTTCAGACAGTTTGATAACGGGTTTGAAGAAGCGGAATATGTTTCTTTGGAGATAAAAAGAAATGTCCGCGAGGGCAGCAGCGAGTATCATGAAAACGCGGTTCTGTACAGGACAAATGCACAGTCGCGTTCTTTTGAAGAAAGACTTATAAACGACAATGTACCGTACAGGATAGTGGGCGGCGTAAACTTCTATTCGCGGCGCGAGATCAAAGACCTTATCGCTTATCTTAAGACGATAGATAACGGAAGGGACGATATAGCCGTGCGAAGGATCATCAATATCCCCAAGCGCGGTATCGGCGCCACCACCATCAACAAGGTTCAGGATGTGGCCGATTCACACGGGATATCGTTCTTCGACGCACTCGAAAGACCGGACCTTACCGGTGTTCGCGGTGCAAGTTACGATAAGCTCCACAATTTTGTGAATATGATACTTATGTTTCGTGCAAGGCTCGAAGAAGAGGGTGTTTCAAAGATCCTTGATACGGTTCTGGACGTTACGGATTATATCAACAACATGGATGTCGAATCTGAGGAGGAGGCAGAGGACAGGATAGAAAACATCGAAGAACTTCGTTCAAAGATCGCCACCTACTGTCAGGAAAGTGAGCATCCGATGCTGTCCGAACTTCTTGAAGAGATCGCACTCATTGCCGATATCGATTCCGTCGATGAAAACGAAGACAGGGTCCTTCTTATGACCATTCATTCGGCAAAAGGTCTTGAGTTTAAGAACGTATATCTGGTGGGTATGGAAGACGGTCTGTTTCCGAGTTATATGTCGGTATCGGCGGGTGATGTCGAGATCGAGGAGGAGAGAAGGCTTGCTTACGTAGCCATTACAAGAGCCAAGGAAGAACTTACCATAACGGCCGCAAGGGCGAGAATGAACCGCGGAGAGACACAGTACAACCCGATAAGCAGGTTTGTGCGTGAGATTCCAAACGATCTTTTCGATATAGCTCCGATGACTTCAAAACGCTCCTATGATCACGATGAAGACGATCATTCGGAGAGCTTTTCAAGGAAGCCTTATTCCGTTACCGGATTTTCGGGTTTTAAGCGCGAAGCGGATACAGGCGAGAGTTCTTTTACCGGATTTAAAAGAGCTCCCGAAAACACATACAAAAAGCAAGAAGGATTATATATACCGAAGAAAACGCCCGAGGCAGACAAGCCGTTTATATCAAAGATGTCCGGTATAAAGAAAGGCTCGGATCTTGGCGGAAACGGAACGCTTGATTACGGAGTCGGCGACCGTGTAAGACATGTCAAATTCGGCGAAGGTACGGTCTTTAAGATAGAAGATACAGGTACCGACAAAAAGGTTTCCGTACAGTTCGATACCGCAGGCACAAGGATAATGTATGCTTCTTTTGCGAGGCTTGTGAAGCTATAAAAAAGTGGTAAAGATTTAAAAAAGGTGATATTATGAAGATATCAAAAGAATTGTTAAAAATTATACTCAGAAAATACAGGAAACGGAGGAGAACGCATATGGGTGCAAAGATTGATGAATTAAAGGAACTTATAAAGGAGAACAGCTTTTATCCCAAGAAAGTTGAGAAGACAGTTAAGCCGATAATTATCGTGTTATCGATCCTGGGAGCAATTGCGGCAATTGCAGCGATCGCGTATGCGGTTTACTACTTCCTTATTCCGGAAGATTCGGAAGACTTTGAGGATTTTGAAGATTTTGAAGATTTCGAAGACGAAGATGACGACGATGAACCCGATGACGGTGAAGATTTAGAGGGCGACGAATAAATAGAAAGGTTTGGGAGTGCCTTGACCGGCACTCCCTTTTTTTACATGAAAAAAGGACAGGAACTTGAAGGGATCGTAAGGGAGATCAACTTTCCCAACAAAGCGGTAATAGATACCGAAGAAGGACCGGTTTCGGCCAAGAATGCGCTTCCGGGCGACAAGGTTAAGGTCAGGATATCCAAGTTAAGGAAGGGAAAGCCTGAGGCCAACGTTTTGGATGTAATCGAAAGATCTAAAGAAGCCATTCCGGCGCAGTGTCCGCATTTTAACATATGCGGGGGCTGTGTTTTTCTTACAAGAAAATACGAAGATGAGCTTAAACTTAAGGAGCGGATGGTAAAAAAACTCCTCGATACCGTGCTTGAAGACGGGACTTACAGATGGGACGGCATAAAGGCAAGTCCCGTATATGAAGGCTATCGCAACAAGATGGAGTTTTCTTTCGGCGACGAGTATAAGGACGGACCGTTAAGCCTTGGTATGCACAGGCGCGGGAGTTTTTACGATGTGGTCCTTACGGATAATTGCTATATCTGCGATGAGGATTATCGCACGATCCTAAAGGCTGTCAATGACTATTGGAAAGATTCGGGATATAAGTTTCATCATAAGATGATGCATACGGGATATTTAAGGCATCTTCTTGTGAGAAAAGCCGCATTTACCGGCGAGATAATGGTGGCCCTTGTGACTTCAAGCGAAGCTGAGCCGGATCTTAAGCCTTTTACCGATATGCTCTTAAACCTTAGCCTTAAAGGAAAGATCGTGAGCATCCTTCATACGGTAAACGATTCGCTTTCCGATGTTGTAAAAAGTGACAGAACCGACATTTTATACGGCCGCGACTATATAAACGAAAAGCTTCTGGGTCTTGATTTTAAGATAAGTGAATTTTCTTTTTTCCAGACCAATTCAAAAAGCGCTGAGGTCTTATATTCGACTGTCCGTGAGTTTATAGGAAATCTGGCCGAAGGCGGAAAGCCCGATAAAGTGGTATTCGATCTTTATTCGGGAACCGGCACAATTACCCAGCTTTTAAGCCCTGTTGCCAAAAAGGTATACGGTGTCGAGATCGTGGAAGAAGCGGTAGAAGCCGCAAAAGACAATGCAAAGCTGAACGGCATCGATAATTGCGAATTTATTGCGGGCGATGTATTAAAAGTTCTGGACACCATACCCGAAAAGCCCGATTTTATAGTGCTGGATCCGCCTCGTGACGGTATCCATCCCAAGGCGCTTCCAAAGATATTGGATTACGGTGTGGACCGTATCATCTATATATCCTGTAAGCCCACAAGTTTTGTGCGCGACCTTGAAGTCATCAGGTCATACGGTTACGAGGTCACCCGTGCGGTCGCGGTCGACCAGTTCCCATGGACCGCAAATGCAGAGACGGTAGTTTTGTTGAGCAAAAATTTTCGAAGCCGAAAGAATACGTGCAAATAGGGATAGATGCTGAAGATTACTATAGGATCAAGGATTCTGAGAAAGGGGTTGAGGAAAATGAGTAACTATGTGCGAAGAATAATTGATGATTATTGCGTACTAGATACTGAGACTACAGGATTATCTGCTTACTATGATGAGATTATAGAAGTCGGAATCATTCGGGTGAGAAACAATGTCATAGTTGATCAGTATTCTCAACTCATTCATCCGGAGAATCCTATCGATGGGTTTATAACAAGCTTAACCGGTATAACAAATGAAATGGTCTCTAACATGCCAAGAATTGAAGAGGTTAAAGCCGATATCCTGTCTTTTATAGGCGAAGATATAATCATCGGTCATAACACTTCTTTTGACATGAGATTTTTAGAGGAGTCATTTGGTGAGCCGTTGCCGAATATGTATATGGATACTATGCAATTCGCTAGGAAGGTCTATCCAGAGTTAAAGCATCATAGACTCAGTGATTTGTGCGACTATTTAAGCCTGACAACTAATTCTCACAGATCTTTGGCGGATTGTATTACAACTAAGGAGTTATATGATGCCATAAAGGCAAAAATGGAGTCCGATAACTTAAGAATTGAAGACCTATGGGTAAAGGAAAAGCGTTCACACAAGGGAATCGATATCTCTTCGATCGTACCTACAGAGTTTGAGATAGATGAAGATGGATTCTTTTATGGCAAGCACGTTGTATTCACTGGCAAACTGGAGAGGATGCTAAGAAAGGATGCAATGCAAATTATCGTTAATTTGGGTGGAATCCTCGATAATAGTGTCACCAAGGAGACGAATTATTTGATCCTGGGGGACAATGATTATAACGTGATATTAAAAGGTGAAAAATCATCTAAGCATAAAAAGGCCGAAGAATTAAAACTGAAAGGTCAAGATATAGAGATTTTAGATGAAAACACCTTCTATGATCTTTTGGAAGGGTAAACTTGTATAACAATCATTAATGCATAGTTATCATTAAAAAATATGCAGATAACGGTTGAGTATCTGCATATTTTTTGCTATTATATATGCAGTAAATGGAGGCGTGCATATGCATATATTTGATTATTCATTTCTGTATGAAGGTGTATTATCGGCAGAGT
>JAEEMP010000065.1 GCA_016283275.1 Lachnospiraceae bacterium | reverse complement strand
ACTTCGGTATGGTCGCTTCCGATAAAGTCGGCAACCTGTTTTGCGTACTTTAAGTCGATCGCATCTTCGCTCATACCTATGGCAAAGGTCTTTATGGGCTTTTTGCTTTCTTTGGCAGCTATCGCGCACACAAGTGAAGAATCAAGACCGCCCGAAAGAAGGAAACCGACCTTGGCATCTGCAATAAGTCTTTTCTTTACACCGAGGGTAAGTTTATCGTGAATGTTTTTGCAAACGGTCTCAAGATCGTCGGAAAGAACGCATTCGGGTTTCGATATCTCAAGATAACAGGTGAATTTACCGTCTTTATAGTAGTGTCCCGGCGGGAACGGCATGATCTTATCGGAAATGTTTACAAGATTTTTGGGCTCGCTCGCGAACACTATATCCCCGTCTTTATCGTAACCGTAATACATCGGACGTATGCCGATGGGATCGCGGGCAGCTATAAACTCACCTTTCCCCGCATCATATATAACGCACACAAATTCGGCATCCAGCATTGCGAACATATCCGTACCGTATTCTCTGTACATCGGAAGCAAAATCTCACAGTCGCTGTCACTTGAAAAATTGTAGCCTTTATTTATAAGATCGGCCTTAAGATCATTAAAGCCGTATATTTCTCCGTTACATATCGAATAATTACCGTTTAGCTCAAACGGCTGCATGCCCGAAGGGGTAAGCCCCATGATCGACAGTCTGTGGAAACCCATAAGGCCTTTACCGGTATCCACTATCCTGCTGTCATCGGGTCCGCGTGAAATGGTTTTTTCGAAGCCTTCCGTGAAGGAATCATAAACATCCTTCCCGCTTACGTAACACATTATGGAACACATTGATATTTCCTCCTCAATCCGTATGCCGCCACCGCACTCCGGTGCCTTATCATCGGCGGCAATCCTTTCAAAAGGTATGAAAAAAAGCGTCTCTGAACAAACAGTTCAAAGACGCCCTTGCCTTTTTATGAGCCGTAGTCTATCGCAAAGAAAAAAATTTGTCAACACAAAAATTTTATGCTTGACAGGGTCTGTATACGGGTATACAATGATGCAAAAATGAGCAAGGGAGTTCATTGAAGCCGGTTATTCCGCTTTCAATGAGCTCCTTTTCTTTTACAAAAAAAGATTGATTTTCTATGAGAGAGGGATAGAGATGAACGGTCAACATGATATTAATCTAAGTTATGAAAGGGAACATGATGCCTGCGGTATCGGCGCCGTTGTAAATATCGACGGCCACAAGGACTATAAGGTAATGGACGACGCCCTTTCGATAGTCGAAAAACTTGAGCACAGAGCCGGCAAAGATGCATCCGGAAAGGTCGGCGACGGCGTAGGTATACTTCTTCAGATATCACATCCTTTCTTTAAAAAAGTCTGTGCAAGATCCGGTATCACATTAAAAGAAGAACGCGACTACGGTATAGGAATGCTGTTCCTTCCGACAGACGAGCTTAAACGTACATTTGCAATGCGTATGTTTGAAGTCATAGCGGCAAAAGAAAACGTTAAGGTCTTAGGCTGGCGCGAGGTTCCGACCGATCCCTCGATCCTCGGCGAAAGAGCGCTTGAAAGCATGCCGTTTATAATGCAGTGCTTTCTCGAGCGCCCCGATGATATCGATAAAGGCATCGATTTCGACAGAAAATTATATGTTATAAGACGGGAATTCGAGCACAGTTCGGAGAATACCTACATCTGTTCTCTTTCTTCAAGGACCATCGTGTATAAAGGTATGTTCCTGGTAGGACAGCTTCGAAGATTTTACAAAGACCTTCAGAGCAAAGAATACAAGACTGCCATCGCTATGGTACATTCAAGATTTTCCACCAACACAAATCCGAGCTGGGAGAGGGCTCATCCTTACCGTTTTATCGCTCACAACGGCGAGATCAACACTATCCGCGGTAACGCAGACCGAATGCTTGCCCGTGAGGAGACGATGACTTCCCCCGTTTTAAGTGATGAGATCAGCAAGATCTATCCTGTGATAGCAGAGAGCGGTTCCGATTCCGCCATGCTTGATAACACACTCGAATTTATGTACATGAACGGCATGGATCTTCCACTGGCAATAATGACACTCGTGCCTGAACCCTGGAAGTACAACCGTTTCATGAGTGATGACAAAAAGGATTTCTATCACTACTATGCGACAATGATGGAGCCCTGGGACGGTCCCGCAGCAATTCTTTTCACCGACGGCGATACGTTCGGTGCGACACTCGACAGAAACGGTCTAAGACCTTCCCGCTACTACATAACCGACGACAACAGGCTCATCCTTTCATCCGAAGTGGGTGTATTGCCCATTCCCGCGGAAAATATCGTAAAGAAATCCCGTCTTACACCGGGAAGGATCTTACTAGTGGATACCGTCAAGAAAAAGATAGTATCCGACAAGGAGTGCAAAGACTATTACGCAGGCAGAAAGCCTTACGGCGAGTGGCTGGACAGAAATCTCATACACTTAGCCGAGCTTAACATACCCAATCACAAAGTACCTTCGGAGCCGCAAAAAGAACGCGATAAGCTCTACAGGGTATTCGGATATACCTATGAAGAGGTTAAAAACGATATCCTCTTCATGGCAAGAGAGGGAGTGGAACGTACCGTATCCATGGGGCACGATGTACCTCTTGCGGTACTGTCCGAACATCATCAGCTTCTGTTTTGGTATTTTAAGCAGCAATTTGCTCAGGTCACAAACCCTCCGATCGATTCTTTAAGAGAAAAGATCGTTACCGACACCACCGTCTATATCGGTTCGGACGGTGATCTTCTCAATGAAAAAAGTGAAAACTGTACGGTCCTTGAGGTCAATAACCCCATTCTTTCGGGCGTGGACCTTATGAAGATCAAATCCCTTAACCGTAAGGGCTTCAAAACCGATACCGTTTCGCTTTTATACTATAAACACACCTCTTTAAAGAGAGCTGTGGAACAGCTTTATGTTGCGGTGGATCGGGCCGTTTTAAAGGGCGCTGACATTATAATTCTTTCCGACAGGGGTGTCGACGAAAACCACGTACCCATACCCTCTCTCCTTGCGGTATCGGCGGTTGAGCAGCATCTTGTACGGACCAAGAAAAGAACTGCGGTTTCCCTTATTCTGGAGAGCGGAGAAATCCGCGATGTGCACCAGGCGGCCTGCATTCTCGGTTTTGGCGCGAGAGCGTTAAACCCATATCTTGCCCACGAGTGTATCGGCGAGCTCATTGAGCTTGGGCTTTTGGACAAGGACCTCTACACGGCGATCAACGACTACGACAATGCCCTTTTAAAAGGTGTCGTAAAGATCGCCGCGAAGATGGGAATATCAACGATCCAGTCCTATCAGTCCGCAAGGATATTTGAAGCCATAGGACTTGACGATGAAGTTATAGACAGTTACTTTACCGGCACAGTAAGCCGAGTGGGCGGCATAGGTATAAAGGAGATCGAGGAAGGTATTGCCTTCCGCCACGATCACGCCTTTGATCCGCTGGGCCTTACGGTCGATACAACGCTCGACAGTACAGGCTTCCACAGCCTTCGAAGCGGTGAAGACAAAGAGGACCACCTTTACAATCCGACCGCGATCGTGCTTTTACAGCAGGCTGTGAGAAACGGCTCTTACGAGACCTTCAAGGAATATACCAAGATCGTGGATGACAAAAATCATCCCCATACCTTAAGAGGTCTTCTTGAATTTGTGCCAAAGAACGATCCTTTGGCTCTTTCGGAAGTTGAAAGCGTCGAATCCATAGTTAAGCGTTTCCAGGTCGGTGCAATGAGCTACGGTTCTCTGT
>JAEEMP010000007.1 GCA_016283275.1 Lachnospiraceae bacterium | reverse complement strand
CATCGTCTCTTTCTTTCTGCAGCTCGCTTTCGGATGTTTTCTCCCGTAAAATATCCACTATATTTATGCTGAAAAGGTCCTTGTTAATGGAGTACATGGTGTAGTACTGGTCCTTGTAGGACTTAACCGCGCCGGCATCCTCAAGCTTCTTTAAGTGAAATGAAACCGTCGCCGATGTAAGTTCAAGCCTCTCCGCCAGACGCTCGACATACATGTCCTCAACCATCAGGGACTTAAGAATGGACAGTCTGGATCTGTCCGCGAGACATTTAAAAAAAGCTATTGTTTCCTGATCCGTCATACACACCTCCGCAGTTAAAACAACTCGTTAAATTTGTCAGTAATAGCGTCAGCTATTTTGACTTTGGCTTCTTCAATCATAATCTTTTCCGCATCATTATGTTCTTTGGCCTTGGAAAGAGACTGACGCCACTGAGCCGGAACGTTCTCGGAATAACTCTTAAATATTGTCACAAATTTCTGCTCGTTACCGTCGGACATCTTAACCGCCGCATCTAAAAGCGATACAAAAACATCGTGAATATTCAGTGCCGCACGAAAGGGTCTCGCATCATCATCTCTGCCGTCTGCCACAAGGGTATCGATGCGGGTCCGGGTGTCTTCTTTTGATCTGGCTATAAAGTCTTTTATTTGTTTTATCTTGTCATTCATTGTATATGATCCTCCAATGTCAGCCGGTTATCTCACCTGCATTTACATTTTACCGATAACATTTCGATTTATGTCTATTCTTCGTTTTAATTTATTTAGATGTCCATCTATTTAAAGTATATACACTCATCGAATTACTTTGTCAATATCTGTTTTGATAATTATCTAATTAATTTCTTCTGCGCATTAAAAATGACAGTTACAAGATTGCTCTCATAGCTGTCATTTCTTGGTCTTATTTACCTGCAAGTCATTTCTTTAAGTAATCAATGATCCCTTGGATGATCTCCGGGTTCGGATATCCTTTACCGTCATTACCTTTCATACCGTAAAGCATCGCATAGGCAAAGTTATCCGCCATACAATCCTCCGGATCGGTTACATAACCGGTATTTGTTCCAAAAACCTCATCAAAGTTTGATGCCTGTTCAGCGGTATAATAAATATCCGTTCCGTCAACAGGAACCAGAGCTGTAGCATCGTTGGACATAAAGCCCGATTGTGCCTCGGCATAACTCTTTGTTGTGATGTAGGCCGTATAACAGTCGATCGGTTCTCCGTCTATCAGAAAAGTTGCATAGGAGTTGTGATGCTCCACATCAGGATTACTGATATATCTCTCAAGCACACACGGAGGAAGTTCATACTCCGTATCCGTAACGGTAAAGTGAATGAGTGAATACATATCGGCTCGAAACTGAGGATTACTCCTGGTAAGGCAGTGAAACAGCTCATGATATAACAGCTTGTTCATATATTCACTAAATCCGGGAAAGATATTCATAAGAGCATATATCGTAACCATATCACCACTCAAATATATCTGCGTACCATGAGTATAGCCGCTTGCACCCGATTCAAGTTCCATATCGGCTTTTATGAATACGATCTTTTCTACTTCAGGGAGGTTGTACCCCTTAAGTTTAAAATGTAATGCCATTCTTGCAATACGACTGTTCAGATACCATTTATCAATAAAGTTAAAGTCACTGACGCTCTCCCGGGAGGCTTCCAGCAATTCATCCTTTGTCGCACCGCTTTTTCGCATACGATAGTCAAAATCATTCTGCGTCATGCTGTCATAGTATTCCGTATTTAAAAGCATGAGTTCACGGCCTTCCTGCGCAGATGCATAGCGATGCGGGATCATACCCGAAAAGATCAATGTGATACAAAGATTTATCATGCTCCAGATCACGATCAGACCCAATATGATCCGTAACGCTTTCCTTCTCTTTTTCTTTTTCATAATCCTGTCTTCATGTTTTTTATCACGAAGGCTCTCTTTAACTACGTCCTCTTTTTCTGTCATACATCCTCCCGATCTAAGGATCGTTCCTGTTTTTTCTTACACTCTGCAATATTTGTCGCCACGTGCGCCAATTCCTTCTTTTCTATGAGTTCATCACCATCGAAAACCAACTCAACAATATAGGGCATCCATGCGACGATCCTCATAAAGTCGTCAAGTCCGAAGGAACTGTCATAATAGTTTAGAATGGTTGATAGTGCCGTCCCATGCGTCCCGATAACAACAGTCTCTCCGGCATGATCGGCATTTCAAAATAATCCGCGTAATGTTTGGCATCTTAGTTAATTATCCTGTAAAATATTTTCCTGTTTTATGATCCAATACAGATGTTAAGAATATCTGTTACATCCTTTATCTGATATGATGCAAAGCCGTATATGTTAGGTGCATTTTGTCGATTTATCCATGCCGTCTTAAGTCCTGCATTGTGGGCACCGATGATATCCGTTTCATAAGTATCTCCGACAAACAAAATCTCATCTCTGCTGCCTCCCGGATACTTTTTAAGGATCTCCCCTATCGCTGACTCAAAAAAATCCGTACATGGTTTGACCCTGCCAAAGTCAGCACTGGACCAGACTTTGTCAAAATATTTACCGATGCCGTGCCGGTCGAGCATTATCTGCAGTGCACCGGCGCTGAAACCGCTATTTGATAATACATACATTGGTATTTGTTTTCTTGAAAAAACATCGAGCATATCAGCAAGGCCGTCATAAACTCTCACTGTATTGCATCTGCCAAGAAACAAGGCTTCATCTTCAATGCTCATGGGAACAACGTCACCGCCGTACTTTTTGGCATACATCGGCAACTCGTCTTTTACAAAAGGAAATTCAAAACCGTGTTTATGAAGATCCTGCATATGTACGAACAACTCTTCTCCATAAGCCTTGATCTCGTCAAAAGAACACTTATCCTTATAGTATTCTTCCCAAAGGGGTTTTAACCCGAGGTTAAAATCAATTGACAGATCTTCAACAAGTGTTTCAAAAAGATCAAAAATAAGTACCATTAATTCTCCTCAAGCAAACCTAAAAAGCGATTATCCCGAAAGATAATCTCTTTTTATAAATCTGGTCATATGAAATTCTCTGTTTCTGGTGATTTATATATGATCAGATCAGTGCTAGATTCATATAAAAAGAATACACCTATGAATCGGAGGAAACAACAGTGTATAAAAGAATTTTAACTATTCAGGATATTTCTTGTGTGGGACAGTGCTCATTAACGGTCGCGCTTCCGATACTGTCGGCCTGCGGACTTGAAACCGTCATTCTTCCTTCCGCTATTTTATCGACTCACACCGGTGGTTTTAAAGGCTGTACTTTTCGCGATCTGACGGATGATATGGACGGGATCGCGGAACATTGGGCAAAAGAAAACATCTCCTTTGACGGTCTTTACACCGGATATCTGGGTTCTGTTTCTCAGATCGACAAGGTGCTCCATATTGCGGATACGCGCCTTAAGGATGGCGCGCCTCTCATTGTTGATCCCGCAATGGCAGATAACGGCAAGCTGTATTCCATTTTTGACGATGAATTTGTTAAAAATATGCGAAGGCTGACAGACAAAGCCGATATTATCCTTCCGAACATTACCGAGGCCTGCTTTTTGACCGGTATTGAATTCCTTGAAAACTATGACGAATCCTATATCAAAAAGCTCATCGATAAACTTGCGGTAAATGACAGACAGATTGTGATCCTGACAGGTGTAAGCTACCGCGAAGGTAAAACGGGTGTGGCTGTTTATCAAAACGGCACACTCAGGTACTATGAGCACGAAAAGATCGCCAAAGGCAGTCACGGAACAGGTGACATATACGCTTCCGCATTTACCGGTGCCTACATGCAGGGACATACTGCTTATGATGCCGCAGTGATCGCTGCCGACTATACGGTGAGATGCATTCGCGGTACACAGGGTGATCCCGAGCACTGGTACGGCGTAAAGTTTGAGCCGCAGCTAAAGTACCTGATCGAACGGCTGTAAGATCAGGAAACCCTGTTAATAGAAAAGGACATGCCACACAGCATGTCCTTTAATGTGCTTATTATTCAAGACTCTTCATCGTCGGGATTAAAGACAGGATTTCCTTGATACGCTTTAACATCCCTTGTCCTCGCGTTTTTCTCAAGTCCACACTATGTTGAAATGGCTTGATATTCTTTGTCTTAATATTTGTTGTCAAATTGAAGAGATGGTCGGCAGAAGATGCCGACCATTTTCTATGAATATCCTTATAAACTGGAATACCATACATCCGAAATTGGACATATCGTTACCAATAATCCCTACTCCCACTTCTTCCACACATCCGGCTGATATCCGAGGGTGGACTGCTTTCCGTTTCTGACGACCGGCGTCTTGATCACCTGCGGATTCTCCAGGATCTTCTCAAGTTTATCCTCTTCTGCAATATACCGGATCAGGGTAAGAGTATCCTGATCTTTGCAGTTTGGATCCAGCATCGCGTCAATACCGCCATTGGCCCGGGCAACAGAAGTGAACTCCCCCTTGCTCATGCCTTTTTCCTTCATATCGATGAACTGGTACTTGATGCCCCGCTCCTTAAAGAAGCGCTCCGCTTTCTTGGTGTCATTGCATTTCTTCGTTCCAAAAATCTGTATGTTCATTTGATCTGTTTTCCTCCGGGGCTATAATCATTACAAAGCTTTTAAGATTACATCTACAGCATTATCTCCATGTATCTTCTAAAGGTTTCAAACCCGACAGATTCATAGAACGCAAGTGCTCCCCGATTGAACTCCCACATGTTCAGTTCGAGCCTGTGAAATCCTTTTTCTTTTGCATAATCCTTTATAAATGAGATAAGGTCAGTTGCAACTCCTCTCCTTCTGAAAGCTTCGTCAACACAGAATTCATCTATGTCGAGAAAATCTCTCTCCTTCATAAATGGATTCTCCGGCTTATTGATATGATGGATGATCACAAACCCACATATCACGTCGTCTGCAACAGCCACAACGATCTCCTGCTCCGGATCATTCCAGATCACATTTATAAAATCTCTTAGTTCATCACCGAAGCCCGGTTTAAACACATCCGGCTTCCCTTCAACATGCACGTCATTAACCTGTTTTCTCAGTTCATTGATACGAACCAGCTCATTTTCTTTTGCAAAACGTACTTCCATGATCGATCTCCTGATTTTCTTTTTTCTTATGATCCCAACGGGACCCGGACCCTGTATCTTAGGCGTAAAAGGCTGCTCTACCTGTACTCCTTTTTGTACCAGCAGCCCTCAAAAGAAACGCTTCCGTCAAATTTGGAGATATCTCTGCTTTTCAGCCAATCTCTTGTAACATTGATATCCTTATGAAGAGGATAGATCATATATTTGTTTACATCCGGATCCGAAGCCCATTGAAAGATTGCCTCCGCATCGTCAACAGTAACCGTCCTTAAGATCAGTCTTTCCGTTTCTATTCTTCTTTCCATAATCTCTGCCTCCCTCTCGGTATAAAAATAGACCTTACCAAACTCTTATAGCTTGATAAGGTCCTCTGATCTCTTTAATATGAATCCGATACTTCTTATGAATCCACCTCTATATCTGACCTTATCCTGCATACAGAAACAAACCCATAGGCTTCATGACCGGGCTTGGAAGGGACTGTATTAAAGGTAAGATATGATTTCATCATGTCACCGGATTTCCTTTCGACTTATTAGCGTTTACTATACTCGACATCAATTATGCTGTCAATGTCTTTTTTCTTTTTACCGAATAACTTTCTATAATATTCTGCAATTTCGCAAAGTCTTCGGGATTTCATGGACATTTAACCCGCCCCATGATCGCCCGGGCGTTTTCTTCAGGCGGCTTCGTACCGGTATCAACGACTATGTCATATCCTTCTTTGGGAAACAGATACTTTTCGGAGGATTCCGCCGATCCGGGGCACCTGTCTCCTCGCTTTATTTCCCTGCTTCTTAAGATATCCGGCGGGCAGGTAACACGCACCTTCAGTAAGCAAAATGAAGACAGACTCTCCGTTAATTGATCAAAGATCCGTTCACTCGTTATAACATGATCTATAATGACACCGCTTCCTGCCTCAAGAATTTCCAAAGCTTTTTTGCACATATCGCCCGAAATCTCAAAAACATCATCTTCATAAATGGTTTCTGTTTTCGAAATCTTCATAAAATCGTCTATCGAAACCACTTCATATCTTCTGTCCCCATCATTAGAGATCAAAGTCTGTAACGCTTTAGACAAAGTGGATTTTCCGCTGCTTGACGGACCGTTAAGCAGAATAACTTGCTGTTTCATATAGCATAGACCTCTACAACTTCGATTTATCGTTATTATCTTTATATGGCATTTGTTATCTGATCATTATGATCCTTTCACAAAATTCCATCAGTCTTTCCCTAAGGTCCTCAGAATCAAAACATTCAATGCCGTTGTCATTTCCGTTGTGAATAACAGCCTCCATTCCTTTGATAAGGATCCTCGCCAAAGATGTATCGTCTACGTTCAAACTGCTCTCTATTTCCCTGCTTTTTCTCAGCCTTTCAAGAGCCTTGGCCAATGGTTCTACCAGCGTCTCAATCGTGATCACATGCAAAGATGCCTGAACCGTCCAATGAAGTTTATCTCCTTGCAACTTCAGATAATATTCCTTGGATGTATGATTGAGTTCTTCAAGAATCTTATCAATGATCCGGTCCATACTAAGAGTTTCATCACTGAGAATATCTCCTATTCTTTGTGAATAAGCCTGCAAATATTTTTCTATTACTGCTTCAAAAAGCGCCTCCTTAGAAGGAAAGAAGTGATAAAAACTTCCGGTTACAACGCCCGCCTCTTCAAGTATCATCTTTACCGATGTTCTTTCAAAACCGTACTTAAAGAACACTTTCGTGGCCGCATCTATAATGTTTTCTCTTGTTTCGCCTCTTTTAGCCATTATTCTTTATCCTTTGTCAGATCTTTTGTCGTGATATAGGGATTCATATACAGCTTGCGCCTTTTGGGAAGTCCCATGAATTTAACAAGAAAAGTCTTCGAATTTGATGCCTCAAGAAGTTTCCTGTCGTTTTTAGTGATTTCATATCCTATCGCACGTTTGGGACAACTTACTACACATGCCATACAGTTTGCACAGTGATGTAAAAAAGCCGGTATTCCATCCACAAGTTCTATATTTTTGCATGGACAGACTTTACTGCAAAAACCACAAGATACGCAATCCTCACTTACGGTAAAAGGATTGTCTGCATATTTCTGTAATTCAAGATATGGACCCATAAACCGCTCTTTACGTCTCTTTATGAATTTGCTTTCACGAGGATATTCTCTTTTCTTCATATTCATGATCTCAAGAGCAATCTCTTTAAGTTTCTTCTCGGTCTTGGGAACACGGAGCTTTGCCGGAGGAAAGGGCGGATATACTATCGCATAGTTTGCCACGCTATAAACAATATTACCATAATCAATACTTATATTCTTCTTTTTTAGGATTTCTGCCAATCTTTCACATGCATATCCGCATATAAAACTGGGCATCGCAATTACAAACACATATGCATCGGGATTAATGTCCAGTCCTTCCACAAAAGTCACCGCAGGAGCCGGCATAGTCCAATGATATACCGGATAGATAAAACCCACGATATCACAGTCCGTCGCAGGATATTCTTTAGGATCCGTCCTCATAGATACGATTTCTGTTTCTTTCAACTGTCCTGCGATCACACGGGCAGCGCGCATACTGTTTCCTGTTCCGGTAAAATAATAGATTCTTCCCTTCATGATAGTACTCCTTTCACAAGTAGAATATCGTTCTATTTTCATTATATGAAAGAACCTTCTTTTGTCAATGCAAAATAGAACATCATTCTATTTTTACCCGTTTGATTCCGACAGATCCAATTATCACTCACACCCCCATAACAAAAAAGACACCTACAAAAGTAAGTGTCTTTAAACGTCAGCAGCCTTTCCGTCCGCTCTTGTGGTCTTCAATAGAGCAGGCATTCGGAGTGCCATATTCAATGAGCCCTACATCAGCAGGGTCGATCGTCACGCTTCCGTCTTCCAACACAAATGCAGGAATTCCAACATCTCCTACCTCTTTGCAATGGTCGAATCATGTGCTCCGGAATCAGTCCCGGGCAGTTAACAAACGGAAAAGCATTCTTAAGTTCCTTTTGGAGATACTCCTCATCGTCCGTAAAATAATGACAAAATGATGCCGCTTTAGTCTTGCTTTTTCATCCTTGCGTTATTTAACAGGCCCAGAAGTCCCTTCTCCTTGATTATCGCTATTCCCTGGCCTTCATCTCCCAAAACGATAAGGTTGTCACCTGGATTGATATCGAAGATCTTTCTTGCCTTGGCAGGGATTACTATCTGACCTTTATCCCCGACTTTGACCATTCCGAAAATGTGCTTACCTTTCGGAGGCACAGCAAGTCCGAGATTATCCGTATCATCTCTTTCATAGGCGATCAGGTCGTCCAAAGTAACCGAGGAAGAAACCGAGTCCGTAGATCCCGAATCTGTAAACTAAGATCATGGGAGTGTTCAGTATCTGCGCTGCCAAGAATATAAATATCACAAACAATAACGATACGATAAGATTTGTTTTGGAGCATACTTTGCTCAATCTGTCTTTTTCTATCCTTCTTACCAAAAGAAGAAGAACAGAAAAGACCCAAAGCATCTGTATGTACCACAAAACTCCGATTCCCGACAGACACATGATAAGATAAAGGATCGGTGCGGGCATTGCTTCCATTGAAGAAAAAGCATCACATATCGCCATGTTATAATAGCCCGTAACCCATCCGAATACCAAAAGACCGAGAGTTGAAGGTACCAAAAGCTTTCTTGTTCTGTTTCTTAAAAATTCTTTCTCGGTCCTTGAGCCAAGTTCAAACTTCGCTGCCATACCCGAAACAACAAACAATAATAACATGAACCACGGATAAACGACATACTGGTATGCATCCTACGGCTGGTTTTTGCTTAAAGGTCCTATAACCGTGGATGAACACTGTGCGTTAAACATGAAGATCACATGATATAAGACCACAAGAACAACTGTGATCCAGCGGATGTTGTCAATGTAAGTTTTTCTCACAATTATACCACCTTTGCAACTATTATTAACATCTGATGCCATAATATAACAGACGAATCTGCCAGTCCACCAAGTGTTCTTAACAGATATCGTCTGTCAGTGTTAATTATCGTTGCAGGGGTATTCTTTTTGTTGTAATTCTCCCGCTTTTCAAAACCGTACTTATCTTGTACTTATACCTGGAAGTAGCTGATATTTTCTTTTAAGCACTCTGCAAGTTCCTTAAGAGATCCTGAGGAGTCGCTGATGATCGTAAAGGTTGCGTTGAGTTCTTCCATGGAAGCATTTGTCTCTTCCGTTGAAGCCGCATTCTCTTCGGATATGGCCGAAAGATCGGATATGATACCTACAAGGCCGTTCTTTGAATCGTTAAGCGATTTAACCCTGTCGGAAATATCTGACGATGTGTTCTTAACGCTTGAAACATTTCCGACCATCGTTTCCATGTTGTTCTTTGTCGATTCAAGCTGTTCGGCCTGAACGGAGAAACTTTCGTTCAGCTTTTCAAGAACACTTACGGAAGAAGCGGAATCGGCAAGAAGCTGTTCAACGATCGATTTGATCTTGTCAGCGCTTCCGCTCGACTGTTCGGCAAGCTGTCTGATCTCATCCGCAACAACCGCAAATCCGCGTCCGGCATCACCGGCGCGTGCAGCCTCGATCGACGCGTTCAGTGAAAGGAGGTTTGTCTGCGTTGCGATGTCCGTGATAGCCTGAGTAAACTCAGAGATCGTCTTAGCGGATTCATTTGTTGAGTTGATCGTATCACCGATATCCTTAACCGAAGCGGTAACTTCATCGCTCTGTCTTATAAGTTTATCCAGCGAACTCATTGCATTGTCGCAGGCTTCCTTCATTTCTTCGGTGTAACGGTCCATCTCGCTTACCGCACCGGTAATATCTTCAATATTGTGGCTGATATCATCCGTATCGCCGGCTGCATTCTCAACGCTCTCAGCCTGTGTAGCCGCACCCTTGGATATCTCGGTAACGGCGGTCGTTACCTGTGATGATGCCTCTGAAGCCTGATTTGCACTGTCGGCAAGTTCCACACTTGTTCCGGCAAGTTCTTCTGACATCGATCTGCTCTGTGTCATGATATCACGAAGCTTCTCGGTAAGCGTCTTGGCGCTCTTTGTGATCTTTCCGATCTCATCCTTGCTGATATCGGAATCCTTCGGATATTCAAGCTTAAGATTTCCGTTTGCAAGTTCATCAAGATCATCCGTCACGGTTGCTATACCGTTACGTATGCCGCGTGAAACGAAAACAACGACTACAAAGAGAATTACCATTATTATTCCGAAAAGGATGGCGATCGTGAGAACTTTTCCCTGTATCTCGGAAACGAGAAGGTCATGTTCCGCAATGGCCCATGCTTCGGTTATTTCCTGCATATCGTCAAGAGTTTCTCTTGTAATACCGACCAAATTATGGAAGCCTTCCCAATCACCCGTATTCTTTTCAACATCAAACGATGCTTCCCATGCTACCATATCGGTTTCGAAAGCTTCTGCGGCATCTTTAAACGTTAATCCGTCTTCCGCCTTAAACCCCGTATAGAGTCTGTCATTTGTTTTTGCAATGCTGATCGCCTTCCTTACCCTGTCATACACCTGCTGCTTGTTCGATGCATAATCTTCAAAATTTCCCGGAAGCATTGTAACGGCAAATTCCGGAGGTGCAGCTGTAAATCCGTTGATAAAATCATAGTATTGCATCGCAGCCTTAACCGACTGATAAAAGTCGCGGTCCGCGTTTACCAGATTGCTGTTTACTTCATAAAGAGTATCATAATAAACCTCTGTTACTTCCGATTCCGTGTTCTTTACCTGGATAGCCATGAACACAACGGATGCCAATAAAGAAAGTGCAAGAGGAACCGATATAAACAACAATTTTCCCCTTACGCTTATGTTATTAAGCCATTTCATATTATTCCCTCCTCGCTCACATGTAATCTCCCAAACATCTCCGGACGGAGATACCAATTTATTATACAATTTTATAATTAACCAATTAATATACAGTTAATTTTATTTTCCGCAATATAAACTAAACATAATTGATCCTTCGTCCTTGTGACGAATCTCCTTCCATGAAAACAGCCTGATGTGTTTTTCCAGCATCCGCTGTGCTTCCGGCTCCCTGTCGGGTTCTCTGTCGCATACGGTCATCAAAAGATAGATCGGCGCAAAGAACTCGAGCGCCATTATGTCCGACTCTTCCTTCTTCATACATCCCGACGCGATCAATAAACCGAAAAGTCCCATCCCTTTTTTCACAAGTTCATCCTCGGATATATTTTTGTACATTTCCGAATCGATCACAAAATCGTCACCCGATATATTCATCGGAGAACAGAGTCAAAGCCTCATCAAGTATCCTTTGTTTTGTGTTCATAAACCCACCTTTCATTTTTTGGCTAATTTGAATTAGCCGTCAAGTTCTTTTTGAAAAAATGATAAAACGGTTACGAGATCTCTCTCATAACCGTTTTGATCATTTCCTGGCATATACGGAAGCCATCCCTGTATCAATCCACTCCTTCTTTAGAAAAATCGAAATTCTCTATCTCTATAACCTGCGATTTGTGCTGTAGCACTATATTTCCAATTCAACTCTCATCCATTATCAGCCATTGATCCATTCCGGATCCCGCATCATCGTTAGGGCGTACCCTGAATCCGAATTTTTCGTAAAAAGCCTCTTTCCCTTTAGCCGAATTCAACGTCAGTTTTACTTTATATCCCGGTTTCATTCCATCTTTCAATTTCTGTATACTCGCCTCCACCAATCTACGGCCTATTCCCTGCCCTTGATACTTCGGATCCACAATAACATCTGATAAAAAAGCAATATATCCTCCATCCCATAGTAATCTGACAACACCAATCGCTTTTCCGTCATCCCGCACACATTGAATCATATAAGCTTTATCTATACACGCCCTGGCTTGTTCAAGAGGAAACTCAACCCACCCAACCATTTTTCGCAATTCCATATACTCTTCAGGTGTAATAGAATCTCCGTATTTGATCATATTTTTATATCCCCCTTTCAAACGACCCTAGCCCTGTTTTGCAACAGTATTTTGTTTCCATCTTGTATAAGGCACAAGACTGTCAATTCTACATTTTCAGTTCTATGTCCCATGATGCTCATTCACTTTCTTTGTTCATTGTATTGTCAAATATTACAGTTCAAGTGTATAAATGCTGTCCTTTCTCGTCAAAATACCCTCGGATATCATGTCTCTTCTGATGGTGCAGAAATCATCGTTATAGTCCGCAATAATAAGGTTGATTTCTTTCTCGGTATATTTCCTGCCTTT
>JAEEMP010000006.1 GCA_016283275.1 Lachnospiraceae bacterium | reverse complement strand
TTTATAAGCTCACGGTCGCGTTTTGAAAGAGCCGCATTAAAAACGTTTTCATCGGAAAAGCCCATTACTCCGAAGCTGTCCTTTCCTTTGATAAAAGTAAAATTGATCCTGTCTATCTTAGAAAGCACGCTATTATAGATATTCACCGCAAAATTCCAGTCGTAGGCTCTTTCGGGAGCGGGCATCAAAAACACAAGAACACATGTAAGAATAAGAAACGGAGATATGAGCACGGTGTGAGGTCTTACGTTAGTATCACCGCTCTTTAACCATCTTCTTTGCACCTCCTCGGATATGATAAGGAGCATGAACAGGAAAAAGAACGCGGGTGCTGCCTTTAAAACGCTATAACCCATAAAGAGGTATACGATCGCTCCCATAAGAGTCAGGACTCCGAAGACTCTCTTGATCCAGACAGACTTCCCCGTGATAAAGGTCAGCAAAAAAGCGGATACCGCTACGATCAATAACCATAAAAGCCAGATATTTGCTGTAAAGAATTCCTTAAGGTCATCCTTTTTTACAAAGAAGACAACGCTTAACAAAGGCACGAGCACTATGCCCAATATAAGTATCCTGTATTTGCCCGGTGCATTCTTAAGACCTGTGAAAAATGCGCAGTAGAATATGCCGACAAGAACGACAAATATGATCTTTTCCGGGAGGCTTAGATAAGGCGAAAGAAGCGAAGCCGCAAGGCCTGTGACCGTAAGACAGTAGATGAGATCGTAAAAGAAGTTCATGTCACAGCACCTCCTTTATGTCATCATCAGAGGATATGCATATCATCTCCGTCCTCGGAAGGTTTATAAGCGAGATATCCTCGCCGTTTTCTTTGTCATGATCTATCAGATATACAACGACGAATGTGTCGTTTTTATTGAGAAGTTCGATGATACTCTTAATGTAAGCGTCAAAGGTATGGACCACCAGAAATACCGCATTAAGACTTAACATTTCGGGATCGCCCTTGACCGCATCAAGAAGGTTCTTACTTGTGTTTTCGCCGTCAAAAGCAATACAGGAAACTGCCTCGTAGAAATTGTCAAAAGTATTTAACGATTCCACATCAAGCACGGCTTTTGCACCGTCATAATGCACTTCATGCGTCGGAATGCCCTTGCCGCACATAAAAAGTGCAAGAGCAAGCACCGTCTCGAGTATCTTATTCTCAATAGGCAAAAATACCGCTTCATCCTTACTTTCACGGGAGGTATCGGTTATAATGCCGATCCCGCGCTTCTCTTCACCCGAAAGCTCCCTTACCATAAGAGAACCGACCGTAGCTGTCTGTTTCCAGTTTATGCGCCTTACATCATCACCGGGCACATAGGCTCTTGTAAGAACATCGGGAGTATCTTTCTTTTTTGCAGCCTCTCTTAACAGATTACTTATATTAACGCTTTTTAAGGCATCAAGATAGACAAGGCGCGGCTTGACCGTAACGCGAAGACTTTCGCGGTTTTTGTACGACATCTTAAACAGGCGGAGATAATCCTGTATCTCCACTCTTTTTATGCCGACTTCATATTCGCCGCGATATTTACATATAAGTTCGGTCTCTTTTTTGATGCCAGTGCCCGGCCATAGCTCGTATTCCGTCTCGTCACTCAGTCCGTTTATATACGAAAACGAAGTAAAGAACCTGACTCTCACTCCCGCAAATACAAGAGGAAATTCGTTAACGAGCGTAAAATAGAAATCAATCGGTTTTCCGACCGTCAAAGTGTTGGAGTCTGCCTTCTGATAAATGCGGAAACACATAAACACGAGAAGAAGGTACAACCATGCCACAGCCGGAATGACCGTCATAAGCGCAAAGAAACCGTAGCTTATCGGTCCGCCGAAAAAGCTTATTCCCACAAGGGACAATATCCACAAAAGTCCCCAGATAAGCGTTCTTTTGCCCACAATGCTCTCCTAAACGATCGGAACCTTAGCCTTTAAGATAAGTGCCGATAAAATCTTTGCAGTGTCTTCCTTGCCGATGCGCGCCTCCGAAGTAAGCACAAGCCTGTGCGAAAGAACACTGACCGCTACCGCCTTAACGTCATCGGGCTTCACAAAATCGCGCCCGTCAAGATAGGCGTGACCCTGCGATGCACGCATGATGCTAAGCATGGCTCTCGGACTTGCGCCCAGCACAAACCTGGGTTCATGCCTTGTAAGATCGATGATCTCACGGATATATGAAAGGACTTCGTCCTTGATAAGAACCTTTGATACCTCTTCCCTGATCTTTAATACATCTTCGGCCTTAATGACGCTTTCAACGGTCTCGACGTTTTTGCCCGAAAGCTCGTTCTTTGCAAGCCTTAATTCCTCTTCTTTGGACGGATAGCCTATTGAAAGCTTCATCATGAAACGGTCGAGCTGAGCCTCGGGAAGCGGGTAAGTACCCGAAAATTCAACGGGATTCTGCGTTGCTATCACCATAAACGGCTCGCTTAACGCATACTTTTTCCCGCCGACCGTAACCTGGCCCTCTGCCATTGCTTCAAGAAGACTTGACTGAGTCTTCGGCGATGTCCTGTTTATCTCGTCTGCCAGGATGATCTGATGCATGATCGCACCAGGACGGTATTCAAACTCCGAAGTCTTTAAGTTGAATACTTCGCTTCCGACTATATCGTTCGGAAGTGTATCCGGCGTAAACTGTATGCGTCCGAAATCACAGTCGACAGCTTTGGCAACGGTCCTTGCAAGCGTTGTTTTGCCCACGCCGGGAACGTCTTCCAAAAGCAGATGCCCTCCGGCAAAAAGGCATATCAAAACGTTATCGATTATCTCTTCCTTACCCACGAAATACTCGTGCATAAGCGTACGTAATTTGTTGATCATGTAAACTCCCTTTTAACCATTCATACGGCTGAATTTTATAAATCCCGGACACTTAAGGTCCTTATTCGCCATCTCGTTTGGATTCCATCTGCAGAAGTTTTTGCAGTGGAGGCACTGTCCGTAGGGCTCTCCGTTTAATATGTGTCCGGCAAAAGAAGGATCCACCAAAGCCGCTTTTCCTATATCCACCATGTCAATACCGGTATCCAAAGCATTGATGACATCTTCCCTGCTGTTAATGTTGTGGACGGCAAAGACCGGCATGTCGGGAAGTTCTTTCTTTATGACGCTTGCGCCGTATACAGCCTCCGAACAGGGGAAACCTTCGGGTGCGTAGCCTTCGCACGGGCCGCCGTAAGAAACATCCAGAAAATCGGTATAAGGTGCGATCGCCTTCGCATGCTCAAGTCCATCCTCAAGAAGCGGTTCAAATACACCAAGCCTTATACCCACGATAAAGTCCTCACCGCAGGCTTCTTTTACCGCCTTTAAAACTTCTATGGCGAAAAGCGACTTGTTCTCGCCGTATTCATCGGTCCTTTTATTTGTGCGGCTGTTAAAAAAACACGATATCAGATATCCGTGACAGCCGTGAAGTTCAATCCCGTCAAAGCCGGCCTTTTGAGCCCTCACTGCGGCTTTTGTAAAATCGTCGACGGTTTCTTTTATCCTGTCTTTGGTCATCTCCTTAGCATGGATATGGCCTCCGCGGTAATCCATGGTGCTCGGAGCTTCGGCGTTTGGATCTATACCGTTTCCGCCTGCGCACAAAAGCTGGATAAATGCCTTCGCACCGCCTTCATGGATCTTATCGGCGATCTTTTTAAGCCCTTCTGTCTGAGCATCTTCCCAGATACCAAGCTCGGTATCCGCAAGTCTTGAACGCTTTGTGATAGCAGTCGCCTCAACGATCACAAGACCGAAGCCGCCTTTCGAAAGCGCCTCATAGTGCTCAAGATTTTTTTCAGTCACATAACCGTTATCGTCCGACCAGTGAAAACACACCATCGGCGGTACCGCAAAACGGTTTTTGATCTCAAGATCTTTGATCTTAAACGATTCTTCATATTTCATAGCATAACCCTCCGTATATATATGGTTATTTTACCACAAAAGGTTATAGAAATATGCAACAACACATGAAAATCAAGCTTCTCATTTTTTGTGGCGATTTGCTATGGATTTTACAAAAAAACGGATATAGAATGTATAAGGTTTGCGTGGAGGAAAAGGATCTAAAATGAAAAAGATCAGGGAAATGTTTAAAAAAGACCCGATCCTTTATATTTCGGGGATACTTGCGGTCATATCATTGTTTATCATAAAGCCCGATAAAGAGTATGCGGGATATATAAATTTCAGAGTGATAGCGATACTGTTTTCGCTTATGCTCATCGTAGGCGCGCTTACAAGGATCGGCACTTTCGATTATCTTACATCAAGGCTTTTAAGAAAAATGGACTCTGAAAAGAAACTGTCGCTTTTTTTGTGCGTGCTTGCGTTCTTTATGAGTATGCTCCTTACAAACGACGTAACACTTGTGACGCTTGTGCCGTTTGCTATCATGGTGCTCTCCGCCTTTAACGACAGCAGACGTCTTATGTACACACTTATCCTTATGACGATAGCAGCCAATTTAGGCTCGATGCTCACTCCGATCGGAAATCCTCAAAACCTTTATCTTTACACGGAATACGGCTTCAGTCTCGGGAATTTTCTTTTGATGATGCTTCCATATACCGGAGTTGCTTTCCTGCTTATCGTGGCAACCGTCCTTTGGCTCAACAGGACCGACAGAACGGCCGACAGCGTGGAAATACACGAGGTTCCCGCACCGAAGCCCGTAAAGCTTTTCATATATATCGCACTTTTTATATTAAGCATCTTGACCGTTGCGGGCTTTGTGCACTACCTTATCATGCTCGCGGTCGTGACGCTTACCATGCTCGTTACGGATAAAAAAGCCTTTAAAAATGTCGATTACGCGCTTTTACTCACCTTCTGCTTTTTCTTTGTGCTCATCGGAAATCTCGGAAGGATCGATATCATATACGACACCCTTACCGCTGTCGTATCCAAAAACGTGACGCTTACGGCCGTCCTGGCTTCACAGGTCATAAGCAACGTGCCCGCAGCCATCTTACTCTCCGCATTCACGGATAACGGTGCGGCTCTTGTGATCGGCACAAACTTAGGCGGGCTCGGGACTCTTATCGCCAGCATGGCAAGCCTTATAACCTTTAAGTTTTACGAAAATCTTAAAGAAGAACAGAAAAAAGGCGGCAACTACTTACTTTCGTTTACCGCCTTAAATGTCATTTTCCTGACCGTATTCATGGTAATGACCGTAATTATCTGATACCGCCTGTTAATTTTCGCTTACATTCACATCACCGGAAACCGTGCTTGCGTTTACGGAGTATTCGCCGCTTCCTATCACATAGTGTCCTTTGCTTACCTTTGCGGGCATGTCGACGTTGACATCTCCGCTTGCGCCGTCATGATCGACGGTAAAAGAAGCATCCTTCGGAACCTTTAAGTTCAGATCACCCGAAACGGAATTGTGCTTTACATCGCACATCTTTGAAAGCGAGATCGTAACTACACCCGAAACGGTATTTGAGTGTACTGCATTTGAGATCTCTGCGTTTGCCACAGACACATCACCTGAGGTTGAATTAAACTTAAATGTGTCGGCTTTCATGGAATCCGTAAGTGTAAAGTTTCCTGAAACCGCATCTACATCGACTTTATTTTCTACGATCAATTCACTGCCGTTTACATCACCCGATACCGTATTAAAATCAAAATTTTCCGCTTCAAGTGTACCGAAATTCAAATCTGCGGATACGACATCGAAGTCAGCATTCTTAAATACCATACCCTTCGGAAGCACAAGCTCAAGGTTTTTCTGCGGCGGATTTGTGGTTGCATAACCCGATTCGCAGAACTGTATGCGCAGTGTCGAACCGTCCACATAGTATCTCATTTTTTCCTTATCCGAAAGATTGTCTTTCGATGACTCGGAGAAAGAAACCGTGTTTTCATCGTGATAGCTTAATTTGATCGTTCCGTTTATCCAGTTGATATCAAGTGCGGTGATCTTGTCTGAGACCGTGGCACCTCCGACGGAGTATTTACCCGAATCGGTATAGTTGTATCCGCTTGTATTGAAATTGCCGTCTCTCGTGCCGCTTATCGTTATATCCGAGCAGCCGCAAAACTGTGTACATATCATTGTTAAAATCCCCAATACCGCAATTGCCTTTATTATCTTCATCTTACTTTGCCTCCTTTTTCTTCAAAAGCCCTGCTATGATCAGTATCACACCGACTATCGAGCATACTATGAACTCAAGCCAGTATATGTTGCTGTTAAGATAACCGCGTGTGAAAGGCCTGAACGCATGCCATGTGACCGTGTATCCCAATATCATGCCGATTATGTTGTTGATCGTAGCCGCAAAAATTCCCGATACGAAAGTTATAAGACCGGCCTTTACAAGCTTGTTGGTCTTTAAGTATGCCGCGATAAACATAACGAGCCATACAAATAAAAGGCATACAGCGGAGATAGAAAGCGAATATCTGAAATATCCCGGGAGCTTTACGGTAAGACCTATGGCAAAGATCATTAAAAGATAAAGGATCGTATCTGCGCCGATCACGAAAAGAGCTTTGTTCCTGCTAAAGAAACCTGTCTTTATCGCATGAGCCAATACCGGCATAAAGAAAACCGCAAGGCCGAAGATCGTTGCCGTGGATGCCACAAAGAACCAGTGTCCGCCGGTCATCAGATTGATCACCGCAAACAGTATGATAAGTGACCCTGTAAAAGAAAGGACCGTCCACATTCCTTTGTTCTTTATCACGGTAAGCGGTACGATCACAAGCGATGCGACCACCATCATCGATGCAAGTACGATGAAGAACCAGCTTAACGTATGTCCGACAGCAAGGTTTACTATCATACATACTATTACGGGTATCATGAGTATCGCTGCCACAACGGCTCCTACGGTTGCGGAAGTCCTTTTTTCTTTCTTGGCATGAGCCTTAATGACTTCGGTACTCTCTTCTTTAAGTTCACTTACATATTCGTTATTCTTAAGTTTGTTGTACATGTCCGTACATTCCGGACAAGTCTTTAAGTGTGCTTCGATATATGCGCTGCTGTCGGGGCTTGTGACTCCGTCGACATAGAGCGGAAGCAGATCTTTTATAACGCTGCAATTGTTATCCATTTTCGTCCATCCTTTCCTGAATCTTTAATTTGGCGCGGTGGTAAGTTACTCTGGCCCAGTTTTCTGTCTTTCCGAAGATGGTACCTATCTTGTCAAAAGAAAGCTCACCGAAAACTCTTAACTGGAACACTTCCTTGTACGGTTCCTCGAGCTCATGAAGTATCAAGTGGATCCTGTATGAGGAATCTTTGTCGGCAACGGTCATCTCGATGTTTTCATCGGAAGCCGGTTCGCTGTCCTCGGGCATTTCCGTAAGCCGGCTGTTCTTTCGGTTTTCATCTATAAAAAAGTTTTTCGCTATCTGGCAAAGCCAGGTGAGCACTCCGGAATCCTTTCTGAACTCAGATTCTTTTGATAATGCTCTCGTGAAAGCTTCCTGCGTTATCTCTTCAGCTCTTTCACGGTTCTTAGCAAGCGTCATTACATAAGAGAAAACCTGTTTGTAATAAGTGTTGTACAGAATCTCAAAGTCCACTTGACCACCGCACCTCCTTTCTTTTTTCACTAAGGGCTTCTCTCTTTTTTTGCCCTTTCAAAAGATTAGACGGATAAAAATACAATTCGTTACAAAAATTTTTAAAAATTATTTATTCTAATTTTCATTCGTTGCATACATCAAAAATGGCTGTTACGTCCAAAACGTTTCAGCCACTTTTCGCCTATATGTAACGTAATTGAGTAAATCATGAATATGCAATTACACGCTCATAGATCCCATCCCTGATACTGCAGGAAATTTACATCCATACGATTGCATACTACAAAGAGTTGCACAATATGCGGAACACCATCCTCCGAATATAATACACATCTGTGTTCCGGGGCTTTTTACTTTTTCATCTTCCGGTTCTACTATGTACTTCATCACAATCTTCTTTCTGTATACGTTTATAAGTTTCCAAAGGCGTTTCTCCTTTTATGGAAGGATAATCAGGAAACGTTCCATATAGGCAATTTAACGTTCCATCTTTATTGTAACCACTAATTCCTGATATCGATATAATAATACCGGTATTATCCAATTTAAATAATAAAGGAGTCTCGCCTATTCCATTACCTCTCGTTGTGTACCCCAATAAATATGCCCAATCGCTTTTTTGACAAAAAGAAGCAAATTCATCTGAAGCAGAAATACAGGCAGTATCTATCAAAACCCATTTCTTTTTTTCAGACCACTCTGTTATAGGACTATCTATTATCACTTTCTTTTCAAATCGTTTGGTAAACATATATACCGGCTCAATAGCAAAAGAATCGGAAAAGTAATCCGGATAGGCACGCTTATTTGTTTCATTATCGACAATTATTTCTTCTGATATATATTCGTAGTGCCCGCCGAACGGTTTTACAATATTGTTTACCCAATAACTCGTTGATCCGCCGGTATTACCTGTTACATCGATTACTATGTTCTTAACACTTTTATATTTTTCTTTTGCATTACTTATTTTATATGCATCGGCATCTTCATAAATATGATCAAAACTTCGTATCTTTATGACCAAAGTCTCGGTTTCTTCATAATAAGTAAATATGATATTATCATCCAAGTCCTTTACAGTATCGTTTTTTTCATCAGCATTGTCCGAATACATCTCATTTAAATCATGTGAATATAATATTTCTTTAGTCTGCACCGGAAATACTTCACTTTCAAAAAGTAAACCATTTATATACTTTAAATACATATCTTTTGAAAGCACATCCAAGTGGCAATTATTCTCAAATGATCGGCATATATCTCTCAATATATTTTCAAATGCGACATCGTCCATATTTGAATTCAACACTGTATTCTTGTACTTATAATACAATTCATCAGCCATACCTTCGGCATTATAATAATCATACAGCGGGAATTCTTTTCGTAACAATTTCCAAAACTGATCATAATCAGACATGTATATTTCCTGTGCATTATCGACTGACATATCATCCTTTTTCGCACCGGACTTTTGCAATACGATCGATACTGTAAAAAGCGCAAAAACTACCAAGACAGAAAGAGAAAAGAAAAATATTTTTCTGTTTTTCGAAACCATACAAAAGAATTTTATCATACATTTGATTTACTATTAATAATATCTGCCACTTTTTTCAGCAACTGCTCAAACATCATTTCTCACGCATTTTCAACGTAATACTGGGCCTGGGTCATAAACATGTTCGCATAGATACCGTCTTTGTATCTTAAAAGTTCGTCGTGCGTACCGTATTCTTTGATGGTCTTATCGGCAAATACGGCGATCTTGTCGCAGAACTTACAGCTTGAAAGCCTGTGTGAGATATAGATCGCAGACTTTCCGCCCACAAGCGTATCAAACTTACTGTATATATCGTATTCGGCTATGGGATCTAAGGCGGCAGTCGGCTCATCAAGTATTACCACGGGAGCGTTTTTGTAAAGCGCCCTGCTTATTGCGGCCTTCTGCTGCTGTCCGCCCGAAAGCTCGGTCCCGTGCTCGTCGAAGCTCTTAAAGAGTATCGTATCAAGTCCCTTATCAAGCTTGACCGCATCCTCATAAAGGCCCGAAAGTTTAAGCACTTCTTCTACCTTTTCATCGCTTCCTTCGCTTTCATCACCGAGTTTTATATTGTCCTTAAGCGAAAATGCGAAAAGTTTAAAGTCCTGAAATACGACCGCAAACAGCTTTCTGTATTCCTCTTCCGAATAATCCTTTATATTTATGCCGTCTATTAAGATCTCGCCTTCGGTCACATCGTATAACCTGCAAAGAAGCTTTACGAACGTTGTCTTTCCTGCACCGTTAAGGCCCACTATCGATAAGTGTTCGCCGGGTTTTATCGTGATATTTATATGGCTTAACACATACTCATCGGTCCTCGGATACTTAAAGCTCACATCCTTAAACTCGATCACGTGATCGGTTTCTTTTACCTTTGTCTCGCCCTTGTCGAGTGCATCGGGATAATCCATAAACTCAAGGAACTTATGCGCATAATTGCATCTTTGTAAAAGCTGTGTGAAATTCTGGCCCGTATACAGAAGGCCTCTGTACAGTCTGCTTGCCGCAGCCACACAGATCGAGAAATCGCCGACCGTGATAAAGCCCTTAAGGGTTCTGTAACCCATGTAAAAATAGCTTGCGCCGTCCCTTATCGCGTTGGCAACACAGCTTCCGTACATAAACTTTACTTCTTCAGCCGCTTCCTCTTTCCAGAGGTCGTTCTGGATAGTTGCATATTTATCGGCTCTTCCGGCCATCATATCCGTTGCGTTGTACAGACGTATCTCCTTGCCGTAGCGAAAATCGGCAAGTTCATAATAAACATAGGAAAAGATCCTGTTTGATTTTGCAAGCATTAAGAAAAACTTGGTATCCACATTTGCCTTCTTTATGTTAAAGAAACATACCATGCCCATTGTAAGCGCCTGGACCGGTAAAAGAAGCGGACAGTATATCGCGATTATCACTATCGAGGCAATGGTTGCAAGGATATTGTAAACGATCTCAAATAAGCAGTTTGTGATACCCACAACACCCTGGCTGTACCAGTCCACGCCTTCTTTTGCCTTATTCTGCTTATCAAGCGCATCGGGATCTTCGGTGTGCTGAAAATCCATCGTCATGGATTTTAATGAGATCTCCTCGGCTAAAAGGTTTGCAAACTTTTCCCTCAATACATTTATGTGCGAATCCGCGATATTTGTAAGAATGCCCGACAAAAGCTCACCGATTATCGTGAGGGCTACATATATTATTATCGTGCGAAGGTGCTCGCTTACAGGTGCTCCGTCAAGGATAAGGCCAAGCTCGTCCATTAACAGTTTAGGAAGTAAAAGGGTTTTAAACTCGCCCAAAACATTACCGATGAACTTTACGATATACATGTAAAATAATCGTTTATCGTGCTTTGCGCCGAATCTGATAAGATATTTTGCCGTCTTTAACGTAACGGCCAAAGAAACCTTACTGTTTTGTTCTTCATTCATCGCCCTCACCTCCTTCGCTTTCTTCATTTCCCTCAATGTAATACTGAGCCTGGATATTGAACATTTCGCTGTACGGTCCCCCTGCTTTTAAAAGGCTTTCATGCGTACCGTACTCTACCATTTCGCCTTCCTTAAACATGGCTACGTGATTACAGAACTGTGTGGAGCTTAACCTGTGGCTTATATAGACCGCCGTCTTTCCTCCGATAAGCTTGTCAAAATCCTTGTAAAGTTTGGCTTCGGCAAGAGCATCGAGCGCGGATGTGGGCTCGTCAAGGACTGTCACGGGTGCATCCTTATAAAGCGCTCTTGCAAGTGCAAGTTTCTGCTTTTCTCCTCCCGACATATCGACACCGTCGTCATATATGATCTTAAGTATCTCGGTATCGATACCCTTTTCAAGACTGTCGAGCTTTTCTTTTAATCCTGCTGCCTCTATAGCTTCTTTTGCCTTATCCTTATCGGTCTTTTGGCTTACTTCCATTGATACGTTTTCCGAAAGCGGAAAAGCAAAGAGGTTTATATCCTGAAATACCGCCCCAAACAGGTCATAGTATGAATTTCTGTCATATTCTTTTATGTCGGTGCCGTTGAGCAATATCCGTCCTTCGGTAGGCTCGTAAAGCCTAAGGAGCAGCTTTATGAAAGTGGATTTGCCGGCCCCGTTAAGTCCCACGACGGCAAGACGCTCTCCCGCCTTTACGGTGAGACTTAAGTTCTTAAGCGCATATTTCTCAGCCTTCGGATACTTAAAGCTTACGTTTTCATACTTAAACTCATAGGAATCGAACTTGGGAACCTCGATCCCCTTATCGTCCTCATCCTTATCGATATCCAGAAAACTTCTGAAATCGTCGACTTCACGGCTCTTTGCAAATATCTCGCTTACATTGCTCAATACACTTAATATGTATCCGAAGAATGTTGCGGATGTACCGAGATAAAGACTGAAGTTACCCAATGTCAGCGACTTATTTACGATCAGGTATACAAGCCAGCCGTAGAGTGCTCCCTGAGCAAGAAACCAGAGTATATTGTTGCAAAGGCCCACATACCACCAGATCTTCTGATTCTTCCGATTTGCTTCAAGATTGGTCTTATGAAGCTCCTTAAAACGGTATATCATGTAGTCCTTCATGGAAAACATTCTTATATCCTTGGCGGCGCTGAAATCGCTTGATGTATTGTAGATATAATATTTTTTGCGCCACCATGTGGCCATCGGATCCCAGATCTTTTCCTTTGTGTACTTATTGACTCTGTCGCGGACCACAAAATTTATGACCGCAACAAGTACCATGCCCGCCATTATCGGCACGCTTAATGTACCCATGATCGCAAGACCCGTGACCGTAACCGTAAGCGATGTCAAAAAGTTTTCGATCGTATGCATCATGCCTTCGACACCGTTATTGTTGCCTCCGCAGGCATTGGCTGCCTTCTGGGCGCAGTCCATTACGTCCGAGTCTTCAAGATTTTCGAACTTTGTGGTCATTATCCTTCTGTTTTTGAGACTTAAAAGGCCGAAACGGACACGTATATAACGCCACCATCTCTGAGAATTCTGATACTCCCTCAACATGGTAAAGACTAACTGCACCAGAAAGGCAACAGCTATAACGATGAGAAGATCCTTTACACTTTTCTTTGCCGTTATGATATCGATCACGAACTTTGACATGAAAGTCCAAAGATAGCTCATAACAGGCTCGAAGAGCATCGCGCTGATGATCAGAAAAACAAGTATCGGTTCATATTTTACGATACTTTTGGCAATATAATTTACATTGCTAATTGCGCCGTATTCTCTGTGGAACCGGTTCTTTTCTTCTTCTTTTTCTTTTTTCTTTTTCATTTTACCCTCATTTCCCTGTGTAACATTCCTGCTTCGGACATTTATTGCTATATAGGAAATTTCTTCAAAAGTTACCATATAGCAATAAATCGCGGTATCCCCCACGAATACCGCGATCAAAATAATTATAAAAGTACGTTTTAAAAGCGTCAACGCAATGAGCGTCGAATTAAGAAAATCTTATATCTGCACTTTACCTGATCTTTTTTATGCGATCAGCCTCTTTTCTTTAATATATAGGCAAATCTTCCGATCGCAAGAAGCATAAACGCAATGCTTAAGAACATGTATATCCAGTACACAAAACCCAGATCGTAAAAGAAGCATATCCTTGTAACGCACGCACAGATCACGGCTATAAGTGCAAATATCGTTGTTTTGTTGTTAAAATCGTGATCTTCGACGCATTCTTCAAGCCCCATAATGCCTGTAACAGTCATTGTAATTACAGCTATCTTGACAGCCAGGCAAACAAAGAACATTCCGTATCCTGCGCGGTAACGGAGGTTCCCGTTGAGCATAAAAGGCATAAATGCGTTAAAAAGATAGGCGATTATACCGACTCCGCTCCAGCAAAGTACACGTTCGAAACGATCTTTGTATTTTTTCTTTTCCTGTCTTGCAAAATCGTCCTTAAACTCCGTACCGGCAAACTCTTTGATGACGATAACGGCTGCAGCGATCAAAGAAATGTATCCCACCACATCGGATACTATATCGATCGGAAGTCTTGACCCTATCACATGATTGACCACCATATCAACGGTATTCGGCGCCTCGGTCCTGAACATCTCGAAAGCCGGATATTCGGCAGAAAACATTCTTATATCGATCATCAGAAAGAAAACGCCGATTAAAATGAACACATATTTCTTCATATATTTTCCTCTTTTTTGTATACCCGCGATTCAGTTTAATTTAATAAAGCATAACACATAAAAAACGCCGATATCAATGTTTTTGGTTGCAAGAAACGCTTGGATTTTAGCAAATTTATCCTTTATGCCGGGTTTGCACCCTTAAAGTTTACGGGGTATACTGTTATTCGAGGTATGAAAGACATGGATAAAAGGAAGCTTCTTCCCGATGTCGTAAGAGGTTTTGCCGTGATCCTCGTAGTGCTCGGACACTCGATCCAGGAATTGAACGGGGCGGCTTTCAGGGAAAACGCACTCTATTTTGAGAACATCTTTTACAGATTCATATACAGTTTCCATATGCCGCTTTTTATGATATTTGCGGGATATTTTTCATGCTATGCTCTTATTCGGGCCACCGGTCTTAAAGAAAAGACCCATGCTCTTTTTAAGAAGCTCTTAACCTGCCTTGTGCCTGTATTTGTGTGGTCTTTGCTCGATCTTATAAGGCTTTTTGCGGAAGCCCGCATCAAGGGTGTCGGATATCCATACACAAAAGCCGGCGATTTTTTTAACGCTTTCTACAACAATCTCTGGTTTTTATGGGCTGTCGCGATCTTATATCTGCTTGTGTGGCTCATACATGTTCTTTTACATGACTTTTGGCCTGTTTATGCCGTTATCTATCTTGCTTTGTTTTTCATTCCGGACAGTTTTAACCTTCATATATATAAGTACATGTATCCGTTCTTTCTGGCAGGATACTTTGCCTATAAGCATGAAGATACGATCAAGGCTTTTTACGAAAAAAGAAAGATCCTGCTTCTTTCTTTGTCACTTTTGATCTTTGTATGTCTTTTTGCCTTTTTCAGGACCGAAGTCTTTATATATGTGGGCGGCTACAGGATCTTTAACGCTACTGCCTATAAGATGCTCGCGCTCGATGTTTACAGGACTTTTATCGGCTTTGCCGGAAGCATCTTCTTTATAACACTGTTCGATCTTTTGATCTCGTTTTTTACAAGATCCGGGAAATCCTGTTTTAAGATCCTTAAAACACTCGGTCAAAACAGCATGGGCATATACATTATCCAGGGTTATGTGATCATCCTCTGCCTTTCAAAGATCTCTGACAGATCCGGAGGCGGAGTCTTATATGTGATCTTCGGTGCGATCGTCACTCTTCTTGTATCGTGGCTTATTACACGCTTTATCGCAAAAGTCCCAAAACTTGGAATTATCGTGGGAAAGTAAGCCGTTAACGTTATCAATCCTTGACTTTACCCTTTGATTATAATAGGATGGATAACGTTTAAAAGGTAAAGATATCCATGGGAATTAAAGAAGAGATAAAGGCCTGGTTTAAATACTTTGCGCCGTTTTTTGCATTGATCATATTATTTGAAAGTCTAACAAGGATCATAGTCTTTGGCGAGATCACATTCGACGGACTTCAGTTTCTTTTCTTTGTGCCTCCTCAGGCAGCAACTCTTTCACTTTTTACGGGATTTCATAAAAAGAAACCTGCACCAAACAGCGTTATATTCCTGCATATCACTCTTATCTTAAGCATATACTATATCTCGCAGATCATATATTTTAATAACTTCGGATCGCTTTATTCGATAAGCCTTGTAAAAATGGGCGGCGAAGCGCTTGGAAACTTCGGATGGGCGCTTAAGGCAACTTTAAGATCTTCGGCACTCATCATCCTTTTAATGCTTGTACCGATCATAGCACTCACGATATCGACCATCATTAAAAAGAACGCTATGGCAGGCTTTTCGCTACAATTAAGATCCATGGTCCTTGCAATGACCGTTTCGTTATGGCTTCTGTCCGTTCTTGCATTGATGTCGTTCGGAACCGACAGAACGTCCGCATATCATGCACTCATCGATCCGTATACGGACACCGACACCTCTGCCGAAAAGATCGGCG